>CAKPLV010000198.1 GCA_934167735.1 uncultured Clostridia bacterium
GTGTTACCATATCTTAGACCAGATGGAAAAACACAAGTAACAGTTGAATATGAAGGAGATAAAGTAAAAAGAATTGATACAATTTTAATATCAACACAACATAAAGAAAATGTTGATATAGATGCATTGATAACAGATATTAAAGAAAAAGTAATACATACAGTAATACCTTCAAGATATTTAGATAAAGACACCAAATATTATATAAATCCTACTGGTAGATTTGTTATTGGTGGTCCATTAGGAGATACAGGATTAACAGGTAGAAAAATAATTGTAGATACATATGGTGGATATGCACGTCATGGTGGAGGGGCATTTTCAGGAAAAGATGCTACAAAAGTTGATAGAAGTGCAGCATATATGTTAAGACATGTTGCTAAAAATGTAGTTGCAAATGGATATGCAAAAAAATGTGAAATTCAAGTTGCATATGCTATTGGAGTTGAGAAACCAATGTCAATATATATAGATACATTTGGAACAAATACAATTCCAGAAGATGAAATAATAGAAAAAATAAATAACAAATTTGATCTAACACCAAATGGAATAATAAATTATTTACAATTAAGAGAACCAATATATTCACAAACTACAAACTATGGACATTTCGGAAAAAAAGAATTACCATGGGAAAAAATAATAGAATTTTAAAAAAGAAAATATCCTTTTATAGGATATTTTTTTTAACTAAAAACCAATAAGATCATATAATATAAAGAAGGGAAAGATTATGGAGAATTTTATATTAAATGCAATCTTATGGATATTGGCATTTTATGGATTGTTTGAAATTATAAAACAATTACTATATATATTTACATATACAAAAATGAAAGCAGATGGTATATATATAATCATAGCTGTAAAAAATCAAGAAGATAAAATAGAGGGAGTTTTACGTTCAAGTCTATTTAAATTACTATATGGAAAAGAAGAATACATAAAAAATATAATAGTTGCAGATTTGGATTCATCAGATAAAACAATGGAAATTGCAAATAAAATAGCTTTAGATTATGAATGTGTTAAAACAACGACTTGGAAAGAATGTAAAGAAATAATAGACAATATAAATAGTGTAAAAGAAAATGAAAAAAGTTGAAAGAATAGTAATTGTATGATAAACTAGATAAAACAGAAAAGAGGTTCGAAATTGGAAGAAAAAGAAGGAATACTTACAGAGATAATATACCAAAATGAGATTAATAGTTATATGGTTGGAATATTTGAAACAGAAGAAGAACAAATGACAATAGTTGGTTATTTACCATTTATACAAAAGGGTGACAATCTAAAGATATATGGAAAATATGTTGAACATAAAGACTATGGAGAACAATTTAAAATAGAAACATTTGAGAAAATAATGCCACAAACTTTAGGAGCATTAGAAAATTATTTAGCTAGTGGAAATATAAAAGGAGTAGGTCCTGCAACAGCAAGAAAAATAATTGAAAAATTTCAAGAAGAAACAATTCAAGTAATGAAATATGAACCAGACAAATTGGCTCAAATAAAAGGAATAACTAAAGATAAAGCAATAGAAATATCAGAAAGTTTCTTAGAAAATTGGGAAGTATGGCAAATAGTTGGTTATCTTGAAAAATTCGGAATAGGTGCAGAAGGTGCAAAAAAGGTATATAACATACTTGGAATAAATGCCATAGATAAAATAGAAGAAGATCCATATATATTAATAGATATAGCAAGAGGAGTAGATTTTAAACAAATTGATGATATGGCAATAAAACTTCGGAATGGAAAGAGAAAACTTAAAAAGAATCCAAAGTGGAATAAAATATGCATTAATAAAAATAACATATAATGGACATTGTTGTACATTAAAAGAAAATCTTATAGAATATGTAAAACAACTTTTAAATGTTGATGAAGATACAATAGAAAATGGTATTATAAATTTAAAAACAAATAATGAAATAATTATAGAAGAAAGAGAAAATGAAAAATGGATATATCTATATAATTTCTATAAAACAGAAGAAAAAATTGCTCAAAGAATAATGAAATTAAACAATGCGAAAAATCAAAAAAAGGTAGCTAATATAGAAAAAGAATTAAAACTAATAGAAGAAAAAACAGATATTATATTATCAGAAAAACAAAAAGAAGCCATAAGAGCAATAAATGATAATAATGTAACAATAATCACAGGTGGACCAGGAACAGGAAAAACAACAATAATAAAAACAATAATAGATATATATCAACAAAAAAAATACAAAACAGTATTATGTGCTCCAACGGGAAGAGCAGCAAAAAGAATGTCTGAAACAACAGGACAAGAGGCATGCACATTACATAGATTATTAGAAATAGGAAAATTTGATGAAGAATCTGTTTTAAAAAAAGATACTGAATATCAAGGTGCACCAATAGATGGAGATATTATAATAGTTGACGAAATGTCAATGGTAGATATGTTTTTAATGAGTTATTTAT
>CAKPLV010000199.1 GCA_934167735.1 uncultured Clostridia bacterium
ACTTATATCACTTTCACCATTAGCGGCAGAATCTAAATAATTTGATAAACTATTTAGTACCTCTTCTAATGAAGTTTCTTTGTAATATGTTGTCATTGCAATATTTAATTTTGGAGCAATAGCTAATCCATTCATTTTTTCGTTTAAACTAGCAATTGTTTTTACTCTTAGCTTTTCTACAGTATTTTTTACATCTCCCATGAATTTTTCTACACCTTCTAAGTCACTTCCTGAGAAAACTATTGATAATTCATCTTCAGAATATTTTACACAAAAATACTCTGGTGACAAACTCGTTTTAAAAAATTCCGCTACCTTTCTTAATACTGAATCAGCTGTTCTTTTGCTAATTTTATCTTGAATTTGTTGTATGTTTATAATTTTTATTAATGATACTATAGATGTTGGATATTTGTCAATTGTTTTTCTTGCTTGTCCGTATAAATATTCATAAGTTTCTAATCCTGTTATTTTATCTTTTTTTGCTAAATTTTCTAGTACTCTTTGATTTTTTATACACTTTATCGCAGAAAACAAGTTATTTTTTATAACATCAAGTATTGTTGTATCTATTTTGTCAAATTCATGTGGCTGGCTTCCTTCAATTAGCCAATATCCCATATAAACGTTATTTACATACATTGGAAAAAATATTGCAGATTTTGCTCTTTCAAATTCCATTTCTAAATATGGTAATTTTTCACCTTTATTTACAGTAATATATTTAGGAATAGCATTTTTAATGCTTTCCTTAAATATATCAATTTCTTGTAAATTTTCAAATGTATGCCAATGTTTTTCATTAACATTAGATGCTTCTATTCTGTATCTTAATCCATCGAATATTACAATTGTCGAATATTTGATTTCATATTTTTCTATTAATATTTCATTAATTTTATTAATTTTTTCAGATGAAGAAGTTAAATTTTCACCAAGTACTTTCATAAAATCTTGTATTACACTTAAAGAATTTACTTTTTGATTAGTATTTTTTAATTTTTTTAACTTTTCATTTAATGTATATGTTTTAGTAAACACTATCGCAATTACACCTAATAGCAACAATATTATAATTAATAATATTATCATTCCAACATTCAAAAATATCACCTACCATTTTTAAGATTACTTATTTTCTTTTTTTATTATTCATTGGATATACTATTTTTGCTAGTTTATTAAAGCTATTTATTAAGCTCTTTGAATATCCCCTTATTGTTAACTTGCATTCAACTAATTCATCTAAATACTTAGAATAATTACGTTCCTCAAAAGGAATTGTTAAATATCCTATTTTATCCCTATTAAACAAATCTAACTGATATGTTGTATCTGGTGAATTATATACAGACATTGCTGATATAAGTATTTTTTCATTCAATTTATTTACCTTTATATCTTTATTTATTAAAACTCTTAATTTTCCCTCATTTAATTTATTGTTCATTTTTAATTTTTTCATAAATGATGTTAAAGGTTGTATTGTTAAAACATCTAAAGTTTGTACTAAATAGATTTCTTGTGCAATTTCGAAATATTCTAAATCTGTTTCTAAATCACAATCTAATAATATTAATGAAAATTCATTTAACAAAGTTTTTATTGCACTCTCTTTATTTTCTAATTCAGAATCTGAATTTGGTAATGATGTATAAACAGTTAAATTTTTATTTACTTTTATACCATCTGAAATTCCGCTTTTTAATTTTTCAAAGCATGAATATGCAATACCTCTCAATCGCTCTTCGTTTTCAGTGTAAATATAATATGCATTTTTATTTTTTGTTAAATCTAATATTGCAACTTTTATTCCTTGCTCTGATAATAATTGTGCTAAATTATTTACTATAAATGATGTACCATTTCCATGAGCTCCAACAAATGCAGCTATATTTTTGCCTTCAGGAATACTTACTGATACACTATTTCCATCTTTTTCTTCGTTATTATTAAGTGTTTTATTATTTGATACACTATTAATTTCATTTATTTGTTTTGATATATCATAATTAGGTATATAATTTTTATTTTTAATTCCACTAAATTGATTACTTGTATTACCTATATTTTTGTTATCATCAATTTTTAACTCATCATCATCTAAATTTAATACATCGTCATCATCTAAGCTTAATTCATCATCTGAGTTATTATTTGTATTAGTATTTTTAAAATCTAGGTCATCATCTTCATCTACTGTAAATTCGTTGTTATCATCTTCATCATCATACTTATCTAAATTCAAGTCGTCATCTTCATCGTCAATATTTAAATCTTTATTTTCATTATTATTGTTGTTGTATGAATTTAAACTGTTGTCTTCTTCATCGTCCAAATCTAGATAATCGTCATCATCATCTAAATTTAAATCGTCTTCTTCCTCTTCATTTTTAACTGTATTTACGTTATTGTCTTGTTGATTATCTAAATTTAGATTGTTATCATCTTCATCATCGT
>CAKPLV010000200.1 GCA_934167735.1 uncultured Clostridia bacterium
ATATATATTTGTGTTTCTTTATATATTTTTTTAATTTTATTTAAATCCATATTGGTTTTATCTTTTTTTAAATTATCAATATTATTATTTAATAAGTCCAAATCAAATTCCAACAATTGTAATTTTTCTTCACAATCATTAATTTGAATAGTAAGATTTCTTTTTCTATTTAATTCATTTTTATATGTTTTTATATAGTCTAATTTTTTTCTATCTTCTATAAGACTTTCTAATTCATTCTCTATAACTTTTTGTTTTTGTTTTAATATATCCAAAGAAGTAATATTACTATCACTTTCTAATATTTTTATTTTATTTGAATATTCAGTTCTATATGTATTTAATTCATTTTTTTCATTTATTAGCTTTTCATCCAGAATTTTAAATAAATATTGATATACACTATCATATTGATGATTTTTACTGTAATTTCCTAAAAATCTTATCATATTATCAGTTGTAAAATTATCCACTCTAACAAATTTAGGCATTAATTCTCTTAATCTCGGATATTTTTCTGTTGAGCCAAATATAATCTCTTTCAGTTTATCTAAGAAGTCATCATAAGTATATTCAACATCATCAATGTATCTATTTCCTTTATTATATAATTGCCTCCTAATTCTATATACAATGCTTGTATTTTCATTCAGCATTTCTAATTGTGCTTCAACCTTATTATCCTTTAAGAATTTCTTTATTTTTTCATTATCGCTCTTGGTATCATCATCATGATATAAACTTCTTACTGATCTTGCTCCTAAACACAAATCTATGATTTTTATAAAAGTAGTTTTACCAACATTATTACCTGTATCACTTAAGTTGTTGGTTGTATCATCTATTATTAAATTTAATCCATTTAAATTAAATTTTACATCTCTAATTATTTCATATTCTGGATGCATCTTTGATATTATTAATCTCTTTAATAACATAAAAACACCCTTTCTCCATCTAGTCTTATTGATGATATTAAATATAGCCAATCCAACGCATAATAAATATAATCTATACTTATTTTTTCATCTATCTTTTGTTTTATTAATTCATAAATTTCTTCAATACATTTTCCATTTTTTTTATTCTTCAAAAAAGCTAAAATTTCATATCCTATATAAAATAATGAATATTTTGGTTCTCTTTCTATATTTATTAACATCTCTCTCTCCTCTTTGGTTTATCAAGTATTTTACATTCACTAAAAGCATAGCATATTATAATCAATAACCCTATATCTATTTCTTCTTGTGTTAAATTCTCATTTACTTGTTGTTCTATTCGATTTCTTAATATGTTTTCAACTTTTTCAATAATTTTGTCTGCATTATCCCTTATAGTTTCTATTCTAGATTTATTGCTACTTAATAATAAATCTCCTAATATTTTATTATATTGTATTTTAATGCTATCCAATATTTTTCTTTTGCTTCCTACATTATAATTATCCATAGTATTTAATATGTTCTCGCAAGTATTATAAAATTTTGAATATTCTACTATAATATATTTATATTTCTTTACATTATTATATTCTATTTTTTCGTCTGTCTTGTACGGTATAATATCTAAAAACTCTTCATCTAATTCGTCTTCATTAACATTTGCTAACATTTTTATTAAATCAGTTAATAATGTTGGTATCTTAGTATAATTGTTTTGACAAATCATTTGCATTATATATGTATTTTGTTCTCCAATCATATCCCCTAATACTGTTCCTGTATTTTCAAGATTATTTGTTGACATGTTGTTCTCCAATCATATTACCATACAACTGTCCAGAATTCGATAAATTGTTCTCCCCTATTTGCGAAACATTATTTCGGACCGATTGTGAAATTTTTATAGCTTCTTCTGATTTTTTATTAGCTTTTTTAGCAATTAAGCATGACCAAACAGCCACTCCCACAGCTATAATATCGACTCCAACACTTATAATATCTAACATTTCCATATAATACCTCTCTTTTATATAATAATTACTCATATTATATATTTATTTATGCTTTTTTTCAATAAAATTTCAATATTTTTTATATTACATTTTATCTAGTATTTTATTGTCCTATATATTTTCTTTTATGAATTTTTGTGTAATCTTTGTAACACTTGAAAAATAAAGAAAAACTACTAGAATTAGCATTAAAATTGTAGTATAATCATGACAATTAAATATTAACAAACTTCCACCCATAAGTATGCTGAAAGGAGGTGAAAAAAGCAATGGCTGGAAGTATTGAAAAAAGAGGTGAAAATACTTATAGGTTAGTCGTTTCAGGTGGTAAAAATCTTGATGGTACTAGATGTAAAAAAACAAAAACTATACATGGTACAAGAAAAGATGCTGAAATTGCTCTAGCTGAGTTTATTACAGAAGTAAATCGAGGATTAGTTCCAGAAGGGAAGTCAATTACCTTTGAAGAATTCTTTTATATT
>CAKPLV010000201.1 GCA_934167735.1 uncultured Clostridia bacterium
TTAAATATCCATCATCAGTAATTTCATATTTATCATTTGAATTATTGTTTAAAAGTTTTAATATCTTATCTCTACTTCTTTTTTCTACCCATATACCATTTTCAGTTGGCATATTTTCTTCATATATTTTATCAACTTCTGAATATTCTGGTTTTGATTTTTTTATCATTCCAGCAAATGCCACTCTATAATTAATACTTGGTTTTACTGCTAATACTTTTCTTCCATCATATTCTGTTTGAACTTCATATATTTCGTCTGCACCTGTTGCATTAAATTCTTCTTTTAATTCTTCTATTGGTATTTCTTCTTCTTGTTCAAGTTTTGGCATAAGTAAAATGCTTAATCCAATAATTAATAAAATACCTACAATTACTAAAATTACTTTTTTCAAACTATACTCCTCTTAACATATTAAATGTAGCATCTATATATCTTTCATATAAGTTCATTTGTAGTACTTGAATATCATTTCTTGCTTTTGGCATTTCAATTAGTGCTGTTTTAGCTCCTAAATTTAGTCTTGCCCATGAAATAATATATTGTACTCCATAATTGCCATAATTTCTTGTTGAACAACTTGGATATTGTTCTTTATAATATTGACATATTTCTTCATTTCCTATAAGTTGATCTTCCCATCCATGTAAATCTACAAGAACTGTTTGTCCATTTTTTGATTTATGTTCAAGTAAGAAATTTCTTAAATATTCTGCTTCAAAAGCCTGAAATCCTTCTGTTCCATTGTAGTTTCTATTACTATTATAAGTAACATATTCACTTCCTGTTTGCCAACTTCTATTTATATCTATTCCTCTTCCTGTTCTACTATATATTGTTGTTCTACCTGGTCCATCACCAGTATATCCCATTCTTCTACCATCTGGATTTACTTCTGGAAAAACATATATTGTCCATTTTGCAGCTAAATCTGCTTCTTGGTCTGTTATTAATTTATCATAAAATTTATTTGCTATGTTTATTAATACTTCTCCATCAGCTTTCCATGAATCTTCATATCCATGTACACAAAATGTTGCGAAAAATACATTTGGTCCATCTCCGAATTTATAGCATTGCAATTCGCTTCCACCTTGTGCTCCAAGAACATATGCTCCACTATATCCATAAGTAATTACTTCTTTTTTTATTTTATTTATAAAACTTATTGGAACTATTTGTTCTTCTATTATTTCATTATTTGCATCTGAAACAACTTGAATTTTTAATTCATGATTTCCTTTTGTATATCCAGAAATATCTATTTCTGTGTAAAATCCTGGCATTAAGTTACTTTCAGCATCTCCACAATCTTTAATTGCATCAATAACATCTTGTCTTTCTCCGAAGCTTACATTCTCAATTATTTTGTCATCAAATCTTATTACTAGATTTTTTTCTTTTAATTCTGACATATACCATCCACCAACATTTATTGTATCTGTATCATATACTCTTTTTGTTGGTTCTTCTACATATATCATTGTATTATATTTTTTTAATCTAACATTTCTTGTACTTTCTGTTAATTTTGTACCATCTGAAGATAATACTTCTACTCTTATTTTATGTATTCCATCCAAAGCTTCTCTAAAATCTATAGTTGCTTCATATCCAGGCATAGGATTTTCTATATCTGTTCCATAATTTTTTACTGCTTTTATAACATCATTTCTTTCTGTTCTTTTTATTTCTGTTTCATATTTTTTGTTATCAACATAAATATTTATTGTACTTTCTGGATAATTGCACATTGCCCATCCCCATATTTTAACATCTTTTGATATTACTGTACTATTATCTGGAGATTCAATATTCATTCTTGCTCTTGGTTCTTCTACAAAAATATTATTACTATATTCAGCTATTACTTTGTTTTCTCTTGAAATAACTTTTACTGTAATTCTATGAATTCCACCTTTTAATTTTGATGTGTTTACAGTATAATTAAATCCTGGTTTAGGATTTTCTTTTTTTGTCCCATATCCTTTTACTGCTTTTAAAACATCTTCTCTATCTACTCTTTTTGCTTCTAAAATTTCTGTTTCTTCATTATCTAAATATACTTTAATTTCAGATTTTTCATCTGTTGACATCACCCAACCAATTACATTTATATCTCCTTTAAAAATTGATTGTGTTGGATAGTCTATATATGTATTAGCAACATATCTTCTAATTGTTATTGTTCTTGTATTTTGTGCCAATACTTCTCCATTTTCTGCAATTGTTTGAACTTTTAATTCATAATCTCCATCTTGTAGATTACTTAAATCTAATTCATATTCAAAACCTGGTGTTGGATTTTCTTCTTCTGTTCCATATCCTTTTATTGCTTTTATTACATCTTTTCTTTCACTTTGAACAATTTTTTCTTGTGCCATAATATTAAGGGTAAGGGCTGTTGCTATTATTGTAAGTAGGTAATTAAAATT
>CAKPLV010000202.1 GCA_934167735.1 uncultured Clostridia bacterium
CAGTAAAAACTGATTGATTTAAAAACAAGTCTTTGTTTCCTATAATCATTACATCTGCTGGAATAATAGAACCTGCGTTTAAATGGATAATATCGCCTTTTACAACTTTTTCAGTCTTTATTGCTTGTTCTTTTCCATTTCTTACAACCATTGCAGTTGAAAACATTTCACTTTTTAATTTTCTGTTAAATTTATATGTTGAATAATTTTGAGCAAATTTTATCATTGCACTTACAAATCCAATTGCCAAGATAATAATTGTACCTAATATATCATCACCAATAAATTTATTTATTATTGCTAAAACAACTAAAATCAAAATAAATTTATCTTTAAATGAATTTGCAAAGAAGTAGAACCATGAATGTTTATCATCTTTTACAACAATATTTTCTCCATCTTCTTCTAATCTTTGTTCTACCTCTTTATTTGTTAATCCTTTTTCAACATTAGTATTGAATTCCTGTATTATTTCTTGTTTTTCTTTTTGAGCAATTTCCTTATATTTTTCTAATATTTTATCATCATTATTGTTTATTAATTTTTTATTTTTTATTTTGTTCTTTATAAAAAATAATCTAATCATTTTATTTTTCTCCTTTTAATTTGTTGCTCTATAAACTGTTTATCCAGTTGTCAACTTCATCTGGTGATGTTACTAATTGATTTTCATTATAATCTTCTGTAAATACAATGTTCATTCCTTTTCAACTTTTGAATTTGGACATAACTTTTCAATTTCTTTAAATGTTCTACCTAACCATCCAGCATTTGTAGCATATGGTTTTATTATTTTTCCTGATAAATCATTTTTTGTTAAAAATGTTCTAATTACTGGTACAATTGTATACCACCAAACTGGTGAACCTAGGATAATTTCTTCATATTTACTTAAATCAATATCAATTGGCTCAATTTTATTCTGGTAATTTATTATATTCTTCATCACTAACTGGTTCAAACCATTCGTTTGAAGTATTTTCTCCTGGTACTTCAACAGCAATATGACTAAACCAAGAATTTGCTGTTGCACTATGCCAATTTATTTTTATATTCAATGCTATTATACACTTTGTTAGTAGGTATCGGTCAATAGTTTTCACAAAATTTTCAAAAAATTATATATTGACATTTTTGAACAAATGTTTTATACTATAGTAGTATTAAAACTTTAATATAAAAGCGCTAATAAATATACAAAAATAAAAATATATGATAAAATGCAAAGGGAAAATTTATATGTTAAATGAATTAGATAAGCTAATAATTTTTATTGAAAAAGAATATATAGAATTTAATGAAAAATGGCAAAATAACAATTGCTATAATAAATTTAATTTAAAAAATAATTTAGTATGTGATTTATTGAATAATGAAACATTATTAGAAACAATCTTCAATTACAGAGAATTTATAAATGAAAATAATATACAATTAATATTAGATTTTAAACAATTTAATAGTGAACTTTCAAAAGTCAACATTAGAACTAAAACCAAAAACTCTATAGAGTTTAAAATTAAAAATTATAATGATAATCATGAAAATGGAAAAATTCCTATTGAAAAATGCCTTAATGATTTGTTTGGAATAAGAATTATTTGTAGTCAAAAACTTAATTACAATGAAATAAGAAAATTTATAAAAGAAAAGCATCAAAATTTAAAATGCATAGATTCATCTAAAAAAGAATATATAGCAACACATATATACTTTAAACAAGATAATTTCAATTTTCAATGGGAATTACAAATTTGGAATAAAGAAGACGAATTAAGTAATATAAATTCTCATGAAAAATATAAACAAGAGTATGTTAAATGGGAAAAAGAAAATAAAGGAGGTAAACATATATGGTAACACATTTTATATTTATGAGCAGTTCATATTCATTAGGTACAAGAATTGCTTTAGATTATATAGTAACAGATAAAAATGTTCAAGACGAATTAAAACATCACTTAAAGAAAATTATCGAAACTTGTGGAAAAGATGTTTCAATTTCTACTCATATGATTCAAACAGAAAATGAAACATGGAAATCTGTATACCAATCAGATCATTTTTTTAAAGATGTAAAATTAATTGATAACATTGATACATTTATAGAATTAATTCAAAAAGACAGAAAGTTAGAAGGAATTGATGTAGCAAAATATATATTATCTAAAATATCATGTACTCAATTAAAATTACAAAAATTAGTATATTTATGCTATGCTGATTACCTATGCGATACTGGAAAAGAATTATTTATTGATAAAATTTATGCATTTAAATATGGACCAGTAGTTGACACTGTATATAAAAGATATAAGAAATATGGATATATGCCTGTAGAGCAAGAAACTAAAGATATAGATAGTAAAGATACATTTGAAATGCCCGCAAAAAGTCGAATTATTTTTGCCGAAGATGGAACTGAAAA
>CAKPLV010000203.1 GCA_934167735.1 uncultured Clostridia bacterium
CCCAGGAGCAAGTGAAGCAAATCAAACAAACAGAATTAAACTATTAATGACAGTAGCAAAAGATAATTTAAAATTAAAACAAAAAGAAGTTAATGCAACCAAAAAAGAAAATATAGAAAAAGAAAAGGAAAAAGATGTTAGTACAAATTGAAAATTATATATTATTATTCTTTATATATTCATTTGCAGGATGGTTTGTTGAACTTACAAGGGAATATATTAGAAACAAAAAAGTTGTTAATAGAGGATTTTTAGTTGGTCCGTATTGCCCTATA
The DNA here is from genome assembly GCA_934167735.1 of uncultured Clostridia bacterium. GTDB lineage: Bacteria > Bacillota > Clostridia > TANB77 > CAG-508 > CAG-269. The sequence goes on from CAKPLV010000203.1 coordinate 276, forward strand.
TATGGATGTGGGGCAATACTAATAACTTTCTTGCTACAAAAATATAGTGATGACGCACTTGTTACATTTGTTCTTTCAACAGTAATATGTGGAATCCTAGAATATTTAACAAGTTATATTATGGAAAAAATATTTAAAGCAAGATGGTGGGATTATAGTGACAGAAAATTTAATATTAATGGACGTATATGTTTAGAAAATTTAGTATGGTTTGGACTTGGAGGAACAATAGTTGTAAATTATATTAATCCATTATTATTGGACTGTTTTAAAGTTATTCCAGAATTATTGTCACACATCATATTAGGAATAATAATGATAGGCTTTTTAGTTGATATAATTGTATCTCTTAGAATTATTTTCAATTTGAAAGAAATGAAAAAAGAATTAAGAGATAATACAATAGAAATTTCAGCAAAAGTTAGAAAAATTATATTGAAGAAATTAATTCTATATAGAAGACTTGTAAATGCATTCCCTAAAATAAAAGATAATGTTAAATTTTCAACTTGGGATGACATCAAGAAAAAGATTGAAGAATCTACAAGAAATATAAAAATAAAGAAATCAAAGAATACCTCAGTTTAGAGGTATTTTTTGATTTTTTCAGTTAGACTTGAAGAACACTCAACAAGTGGTAATCTTGGAGTTCCAAAATCAAATCCAATTAAATTTAATGCTGATTTAACAGGAATAGGATTAGTTTCAGCAAAAAGAGAATCAATTAAAGGCAATGCTTGTAATTGATAATAACATGCTTCTGGAATAGCATTTTTAAAAAATGAATTTGTGATACTACATGCAAGATCAGGTTTTACATTTGATAAAACAGAGATAGCACCTTTTCCGCCTAATGAAAGAACAGGTAATATTTGATCATCATTGCCAGAATATATAGAAAAGTCAGGACCACATAAACTTGCAATTTTAGCTATTTGTGAAATATTGCCACTTGCTTCTTTAATTCCAACAATATTGTCTATTTTTGATAATTCAAAACATGTTTCTGGTGTTATATTTAGACCAGTTCTACTTGGAACATTATATAAAATAATTGGAATAGATACAGAAGCAGAAATTGCTTTAAAATGTTCAATTAGACCTAATTGAGTTGTTTTGTTGTAATAAGGAGTAACTACAAGTAAACCATTAGCTCCAAGCTTTTCTGCTTGTATAGATAATTCAATTGCAGTAGATGTGTTATTTGAACCTGAACCAACAATTACAGGGATTTTACCTTTAGCAATATTTACAGCACAGGAAATTGCTTGAATTCTTTCTTGATTAGACATTGTTGTAGCTTCACCTGTTGTGCCACATACAACTAAAGCATTTACTCCTGAATTTATTTGAAAATTAATGAATTTTTCAAATTCGGAAATATTTACACCAGATTCAGTGAAAGGTGTAGCAACAGCTGTTGCAATACCTGTAAATAAAGTCTTTTTCATATTATTCCTCACTTTCAATTAATTTTTCCATAATTTGAACAGCATTAGTTGCAGCACCTTTTCTTAAATTATCAGCTACACACCATAAGTTTAGCCCGTTTTTTATACTGTAATCTTTTCTGATTCTACCAACAAATATATCATCAAAACCACTAACTGCAGAAGCTGTTGGATAAATAGAATTATTGATATCATCTTTTACAATAACACCTGGTGCTTTTTCTAAAATAGAAATAATATCTTCAATATTAAACTTTTTCTCAAACTCAATATTTATACTTTCACTATGACAATTAGAAACAGGAACACGTACAGCTGTTGCTGTTATTGCTAAATTAGGATGATTTAATATTTTTCGTGTTTCATTTATCATTTTCATTTCTTCTTTTGTATATCTATTAATTAAAAATTTATCTATATGTGGTAGACAATTATCATAAATAGAATATGAAGATTTTGTGCCACTTTCTAGGTTTTGTAAGCCTTTTTTTCCAGCACCAGATACAGCTTGATATGTAGAATAAACAATTCTTTTAATCTTAAAAGCTTCATCTAAAGGTTTTAAAACAACTACAGCTTGAATTGTTGAACAATTAGGATTTGCAATAATACCATTATGATTCCAAATGTCATCAAAATTTACTTCTGGAACAATAAGTGGAACATCAGGCTCCATTCTAAATGTACTAC
>CAKPLV010000204.1 GCA_934167735.1 uncultured Clostridia bacterium
TTTTATCAGCTAATTTTGCAGTTTTTAATCTATGAGAAACAAATATTCCTATTTTATCTTTAGTTAAACTTAAAAACATTTTTATTATTTCTTTTTCTGATATTGGGTCTAATGCAGCACTTGGCTCATCCAATATACATAAGGAACAATCTCTAGCAAAAGTCCTTGCTATAGCAATCTTTTGCCATTGTCCACCTGATAATTGTATTCCATCATTAAACCATAAACCTAATTGATCATCTAAACTGTTTATAAAATTTATGTTAGCATTTTTAATACATTTGTTAATTTTGTCTGTATTATTTATAATATTTAAATCACCGAGTGCTATATTCTCTTTAACAGTAAGTTCATACTTTGAAAAATCTTGGAACAAAATAGACATATTCTTTCTTAACATTACAGTGTTTAATTCATTAATACTATAATTATTAAATTTTATATCCCCATCATTTATTGCATACATTTTTAATATTAATTTTATTAATGTGCTTTTTCCAGAACCATTTGTACCAACTATAGCAACACGTTCTCCTTTTTTTATACTAAAATTAATATTATGAAGAATTTTTTTCTCATTATATTTAAATGATAGATTTTCTACTTTTAGTTCTTCTATATTTTTTATAATTTTTTTATTTTTTTCACATATAGTATTTATATTTAAAAATTCAAATAAGTGAGTTAAATATAAATTATTCTGATATAAATTGTATAATGATGTTATTATATTCTTAAATTCACTTTGAAATAAATTTAGTGCCTTCATATAAGAAACTACATTTCCTAAAAATATATTTCCTAAGGTTGCCGAAATTATTATTAAATATAAAATAAAAGAATTAATTATTATATTTATTAATTCTAAAAAAGAAGTTGTAATACTTCTTTTTTTATTTATTAGGTTATCTTGTTTAATAAATGATAGATTCAATTTTTTAAATTTATCTATAAAAAAATCTCCAACATCATAGAATATAATTTCCTTTATATAAGTATCTCGGCTTAATAAAAAAGAATAATACCAAGACTTTCTTTTCTCACTAGTTCTATTAAAATTCATATCAAAAGCTTCTTTTTCTATTTTTATAAAATTTAATGAGAAAAATATAGGTAGAGGTATTAATAATATAATTAACCATGGTTTCCAAAATAATATTATTAATATGGATAATAGGGCTGTTATTAATGAACTAATAATATTTATAATTAAAGTAAAAACTTGATAAGGTTTATAACTAATCTCATTTTGAACACGTTGTAATTTATCATAAATATCAGAATTTTCAAAATGATTTAATGTTAATTTATTACACTTATTTATTATCATTAGATTTAATTCATATCCTAGTAAAAATTGGAATTTATTTTCTATATATTCTTTAAATGAAATAAATATACTACTTAATATATTATAAAATGTATACAATATAAATATATATATTATAAATTTTAGTTTTTGATATTGTATAGCGTTAATAAGATTTTGAGTAATTAATAGGCTAATTATAGGGATGAATCCTAAAATTATATTTAAAATAAATACTAAAACAAATAACTTTTTATTTGTTTTAAACAATAATTTTAATACTTGAGGTACGAGTTTTAATAGATTAATAAAATCTTTCAATAATCTATTTGTCATTACTATTCTCCTTATAATACTTTAAAGAATATAATGTATGTCTAGCTAATGCTCTACACTTCCTTTCAAATTCCCTATTTATCCCAAAAATTCTATTAAAGCTCATATGAATTAAACTATCTAGTATATCTTCTTCTCTATAAGATAGATTTGATTTATAAAGCTGTTTTTTGTAAAGTTGTAGTGTGTTTTCTCTAAGCATAAATATATTTAGTATATTGAATATTTCACTATTTTTTTTGAAATTTATCCAATTATTGCTGTTACAAATATCAATTAATTCTTTTCGAATGCTTTTAAATTCATTTCTATATTCTGCTTTATTAATTTGCTTATCTAAAAAGTTTAATTGTCTTTTATAATTCCAATTAACCTGTTCCAAATAAGATATAATTAATAATACTCCTATGATTTCACTATTATTTTCGGATATTAATTTTATTATTTTTTGAGCTATTAAACTGTCAACAGAAAAAATATCTTCTGCATAATCTATTAAATTTTCTCCTCCATAACGTTCAATCTCTCTATTATAAGAATCTATAACATATTTCCGTATTAATCCATTACTCTTTAATTCATTTAACCATACACTTATTTGAGGATATAGTTCTAATAAATTTTTTTTATCTGCATTAATTCTTAATCTTATATGATATTCAGGATCAACATATTTAATAAAAAAATATTTTTTTATTAAATTATTATTAATTAATTTATTTAAGAATTTTTCGAAATATTCTGTTATAATTTCATTTTCTCTTGAAG
>CAKPLV010000205.1 GCA_934167735.1 uncultured Clostridia bacterium
AGAAGAAGAGCTACATGATATATATTTTAAAAGATTGAATTCAAATTTAGATGTGAATTATTATAATGTTAGATGGACAAATACAAATGAAGTTCAGCAATTTGTAACATACTTGGATGTAGAGGAAGATGATGTTGGATACATTGTTGATGCGCAAAAATCTCATAACCCGGATATCAATAATTTGATACTAGACTCTGTAAAGACGATAAAATGAAGCATTTGCTGGATTTTGGCAGGTGCTTTTTTCTTGCGTTTTCAAGTGGAAATGTCACACTTTTGTTACTGTCAGGGCGGAATTAGGCATTGTTAAACAAGTTTTAAAAGAAATAGAGAAACTAAATTTAAACAATGAAATAGTAATATGAAATAAGCAAGTTTATAAAAAATTGAATTAAAGCTATTGATATTTTACATAAAACATGATATAAGAATAGTAGTTGTATAATTCAATTAATAATTTTTATTTAAAATCATGAATATTCAAATTAAGAATTATTTCTATTTTTATCATTAGTTTTTACAAATCTTGAAAATTTTCCAATATTATGATAATAAATATATGGGTGAAATAAATGAAAAAAGATAAATTAGAGAAAATAGGAATACTTATATTATTCACTATAATAATTTTTGTAGGCTTATATACTAAAACAACAAAGGAAAATAAACAAGTAAACGAAGTAACTAATAATCAAATTTCTTATGAAATATCTAATATTCCAGAATATAGTGGTGACATATATGTTATAATAAATAATAATATTCCTGAATTTTCTAATGAAGATATGAATATAAAACAAGATTATTATTCAAATTTGGAAAATAAAAGAGTACGGAATGGCTATTATAAAAACCAGCTGGGAAAAAGTAAATGAAGATGAAGAAAAAAATAACTATGCATCAATTATACCATCTGGATTTGTTCAAAAAGAATATGATTCAAATATTGTGCCAGGAAAATACTTATATTACAGATGCCATTTAATTGGATGGAATATTGGTGGAATAGTTGTAGACGAAAGAAATTTGATAACAGGGACACGAGATTTTAATGTAAAAGGAATGAAAACATTTGAGGACAGAGTTTATAATTATTTAAAACAAAATCAAACAAAGCATGTGCTATATAGAGTAACGCCATATTTTGAAGGAAATAATAAATTAGTAAATGGGGTTAATATAGAAGCATATTCTATTGAGGATAGTGGAAGACTACATTTTAACGTTTATGTATATAATGTGCAAAAGGAAATTGTTATTGATTATGCAACAGGAGAAAGTAAATTAGCAGAATAGGAGGCAAAACTTTGGATTTAAATTTATTTAATAACAGAAAGATTAATAATGATATTCCAAATAAAAATAATGATTTAATAAATACATTTATTGAAGAATTAAAAGATGCACTTAAAAATATTATGAATGAAGGTATGGAAATGAATCAGAAAAAATATATATCAAATAAACCTAATTTAACTGAAGAAAATAATATTTTAGAAGAATATAATTTATATGAAGCTAAAAAGATTTTTCTAGATAATAAAAGTTGGAAAGGTAATGATTTAGCTTGGATAATGGATGATAAATCTGTTTGTTTGTCAGAACATGGAGACGGTGGTCCATATTTTATAAATGAAATAGACTTACCAAAGGATGCAAAGACCGGAGAAGTATATGAAAAAATAGATGGGAAATTTATATATAATGCAGCAATAACTGAAGAATTAAATAAAATAGAAAAAGTATAGGATCAAATTATGGTAGAGTATATTGGTAGAATAAATGTATCAAAAGACACAATGCTATTTATAGTAAATACTGTATTTGAAAAAGGAATTAAAGAAAGTACAACAAAAGAGAATATACTAAAAATGATACCAGAAATATATGAAAAAGCAGATTCAATAGAATTAATAAAATTATTACCATATAAAACATATATAGCACTTGAAGACTTAATGGAATATATAAAAACAAGTAATGATATTAAAAAGTTTTTTTATCATTCAGAACATCAAGATGTAAGATATTTAGAAGAAGCAATGATAATAATAATGAGAGCAAAACATATTGAGTATAATTATTCATTAAATCCAGGAGTAATAGAAACATTAGAAAAATTATTTTCAAAAGAAAATAAAGAAATAGCAAAAAGATATGGTAGAATAGAAGATTTAACAAAAGGTTTGCTTTACACATATGGAGTTGTAGAATTTGATTTCCTAAGAACAAAAATATGCAAATATATGAATGAAATCATATCAGAAGAAGAGCTACATGATATATATTTTAAAAGATTGAATTTAAATCTAGATGTGAATTATTATAATGTTAGATGGACAAATACAAATGAAGTTCAAGAATTTGTAACATACTTGGATGAAGA
>CAKPLV010000206.1 GCA_934167735.1 uncultured Clostridia bacterium
CCAACTGCTATTGTCACTTCAAATGTAACTGATGTTTCAGAAAAAGCTGTAACTGAGCCAGTCGTCGAGACTGAAACAGTGAAAGAAGCATATTTTTCTGGATACACCCAGCAGGATATTTATCTTGTAGGGAATACGACTTTCAGAGAAGTTGGAGTTCTTTTTGGTAGACTTTCTAAAGAAGAAGCTGAAAAAGCTGCAAGACTTACTGCAAGTTGTCTGGTTAATCGGGCTAAAATGAATTATAAGAACTTAGGAAGTTCAATTCAGGCTCAGCTTGATCCAAATCAGTATGCATCAGCTTCTTTGGTAACAAATACTAAAGATGATGAGGTTCCAGAAATCTTTTACGAAATTGCTGAATCTATCTTAAGAGATGGACCAGAAGTTTCAGAAAAACTGATTTTTCAGTCAGAGTTTGCCCAAGGTAAAGTGATTGAACATATTGACAATCAGTACTTTGGACTGCAATAGTCAAATGTATTGTAACATCTAAAGCGAGGAGAAAGTAATTATTTTCCCTCGCTTTCTCCATTGACTTGATTTTAAAAAAATATAATGATAAAATTAAACAAAAAAGGGGGATAATATGAATCCAAGACAAGAATATAAAAAATTAAAAAATAGTTTTAAATATGCAATAGAAGGTTTTATTTCATCATTCAAGACTGAAAGAAATATGAAAATACATGTTTTTGCAGCAATACTTGTTGTAATTATAGGAATTATTTTAAAATTAAGTGTAATTGAATGGGCGATTTTTATAATATTAATTGGTTTAGTAATATCTGCAGAATTATTTAATACGGCAATTGAAACAATAGTTGATATGATTTGTCCTGAAAGAAATGATAATGCAAAACTTGTAAAAGATATATCTGCAGCTGCAGTATTAGTAATGGCAATATGTTCAGCAATTATTGGTATAATGGTTATATATACACATTTAAGATAAAGTCACTTTATAGTCACAATATTAAAATATAATGAAAAAGGTGAGATAATAATGAAAGTAATAAAAAAAATTATAACATTTATAATACTTATTATATTAATATTTGCAGGATTATTAACATACAAAGGATATACTCTTTATAAAGAAGCATTAGATAAAATAAGTGTAAAAGATAAGGTAGAAGAAATAAAATCACAAGAAAATTATACAACAATAGACCAAATGCCAGAATTTTATTTAAATGCTGTTATAGCAGTTGAAGATCATAGATTTTATGACCATGGGGCAATTGATTTTATATCAATAGCAAGAGCTGTATGGATTAATGTAAAATCTTTTAAACTAAAAGAAGGTGGAAGTACAATAACACAACAACTTGCAAAAAACATATATTTTACACAAGAGAAAACAGCATTAAGAAAAATTTCAGAGATTTTCATGGCATATGAAATTGAAAGAAATTGTAGTAAAGATGATATTTTAGAAATGTATTTAAATACAAGTTATTTTGGAAATGGATATTATTGTGTAAAAGATGCAGCAAATGGTTATTTTGATAAAGAACCAATAGATATGGATAAATATGAAAGTTCAATGTTAGCAGGTATACCAAATGCCCCATCATTATATGCTCCAACTAAAAACATGGATTTAGCTACACAAAGACAAAAACAAGTTTTGGATAAAATGGTCAAATATAAATATATCTCAGAAGATGAGAAAAATGAAATAATTGAACACAAAGAATAAACAACAACTTGTATAAGTTGTTGTTTTTAAATTTCTGTTATAGTCATATTATATTTATCTTCAAATACTTTCTTTTTAGCAATATATTCTTTGGTTTTAACACCTTTAACATCTATGACTTCATATGTATTATCAGTGTTAAATACTATAAAATCTGCTTTATATTTTAAACCAGGTGCTAACATAAATGTAGGTTGAAGACAAAAGCCATTAATTTCTTTGCTTTGTAAACGTAATTTGAGTTCACAATAATATTCAGCTTCTTTTTGGCTATCAAATGTATGTCCATCAACAGAAGTTTTATTAGCTTTGTATTTTGACCTTTTTATTTTATTGTTTGTGAAATTTTTATAATCAGATATGCTCCAGTGTTCCATACTAAATCTCCTTTGTATAAACGTCTGTTTTATTATATAATTTGTGATTAAATAAGTCAACCAAAAACAATAATTAAATTGACAATGCAATATTTTCAAGATAATATATATTTAAAAGAAGGATGTAAGATGAGAAAAATTTTATTAATAGAAGATAATGAAACAATTGTAATGGGATTAAAATATTCTTTAGAACAAGAAGAATTTGTAGTTGATACAGCTCCAAATATAATTGTTGCAAAAAAGAAAATAAATAATCAAGAATATGATTTATATTTATTAGATATTAGCCTTCCAGATGGTGA
>CAKPLV010000207.1 GCA_934167735.1 uncultured Clostridia bacterium
GAATTATATCCTATTATTTCAATTTTACAGTTCTTTTTAGCATTTTTACACATTTTTAATAATATTTCTTTTTCTTTTTTGTTTAAATTTGAATTGTCAATAAATGAGAAATTGTATATTATTTGTGGTATTAATTCTAAGTCTGCTTCTTCACTTCTTGAGAATGACATTGCATAATTGAATATTAAGCTTTGTGCATCATAATTATAATATTTTGCAAATTTGTCTAATACTTCACATACAATTGGGTCTATTTTTTTTATTGTCTTTTTATCAAACATTCTGTATTCTGAAACAGCATAATTTATTAATACTTCTTTTATTTCTTCTTTGCTTTCTTTTTCTTTTAATATTAGATTTTCTGTATATGATCTTGTTGGATAAACTTTTATTGTATCACCATTGCTTACTTCTCCAATATATACAACTTCGTCATTTTCAATTTTTGCAGTTATACTTAGTAATTTTATTTTTGTTCCAAATGCAGGAACTTTTTTTATTACAGGTTCTTCTCTAACAATGATTTCTTCTTCTCTTGCTTTTTCTTTTTCTTGAAGTTTGTTTGCAATTAGTTCTTCTATTCCAATATCATCATGTGTTTCTTCAACTTTTTCTACTTCATTTGATGAAACATTTTCTTCAACTTCTTCTATTTTTTCTATGTTGCCATCTGTGATTTTTATTTCATCAACTTTTATGTTTTCTATTGGTGCTATGTTTTCTTCTTTTATTTCTTCTATTTTAACAGGTTCGTCTACTTCTTGGATTTCTTCAACTTTTATTTCATTTATTGGTTCGAAATCTTCTAAGCTAACTTCTTGTATTGGTTCTATTTCTTCAATAGGAGCAACTTCTATTTCTTCTGCAAAAGGTAATACTGTTGCTTCTTCTTCTACTTTTTGATTTTCTTCTTGTTGTTCAACCAATATATCTTCTACAAGACTTACTATTTGTTTTAGACTGTTTTCAGATAGTTCCTCTTGTTCTTCTATTTCTGGCACTTCTTCAACATGTATTTCTTCAGGAATTTCAATCTTTATTTTTTGTTCTTCAATTTCATCAACTTTAACTATTGCAGAATAGTTTCCATTTTTGAAGTTTCTTTTTGTTGTTGAAATATTTTCTAGTTCTTTTTGTTCTTCACCTATTTTTATATCTAATTCTTTTATTTTTTCTATATCTACATTAATTGCTTGTTCTATTATAGTATTTTCTTTTTGTGCATTTTCAGAAAGTTCTGGCATTCTACCAAATCTTGCGAAAAATTCATTTTTTTGAATTTCATATTTTTGTGATTTACTCTTTTGTTCTTCTACTTTATTTTCTATTTCTCGTTTGATTTCCTCTATCTTACGGATCTTTCTGATTGACTCAGATATTTGATTATCAAAATAAAGATTTACTTCTCTTTTTACATATATACTTTTTGAATCTATTTTGTATTGTAATTCTTGACTTTGGTTTCCAAGATCTGTTATTTCTTTTCCAAGCGCATTAACTTCTGCTTCTACTTCTCCAGTAAAAGCATTGATTTTCTTTGCTTGTGCTTTCTTTGAATTTCTTATATTTGCAAGTTGCATTCTCTTGTTTTCTATTTGTATTATTTGACATGTCATTTGTTGCTTTTCTTCAATGAAATTTTTTATAATTTCTTGTATTTCTTCTAATCTGTTCATTCCCTAACCTTATCAAGTAATTGCTTACTCAATAAACTCCTTTCATTCGTTATATACTTCAATTCATTTTATATTCTAGCACAACATTTTTTTTTGTACAATAGTTTTTTGTAAAAAAAAATCTTTTTTTATTTTTTTGTGTCTTTTATTGCCGAAAGTCCTCTATCCGCAAGCTTTTCGTATTTCAACTTTTTATCTTTTATTTTGTTTTCAAGTTCTGGAAGTATCCCAAAATTTGCGTTCATTGGTTGGAATTTTTCGTTAGGTGTTGATATATATTTGGCTAATGCTCCTATCATTGAAATTTCTGGAAATACAATTTTCTCTTTTCCTTGTATCCTTTGACATGCATTTATTGCTGATACTAATCCTGATGAAATTGATTCTACATATCCTTCTACTCCTGTTATTTGTCCAGCAAAAAATATATTTTCATTTTTCTTAAAATTATATGTATTATCTAATAGTTTTGTTGAATTTATATATGTATTTCTATGCATAACTCCATATTTCATAAATTCTGCTTCTTCCATTCCTGGAATCATTCTAAACACTCTTTTTTGTTCACCAAATTTTAAATTTGTTTGAAATCCTACTATATTATATAATATTCCTTCTTTATTATCTTGTCTTAATTGAACAACTGCATATGGTCTTTTTCCTGTCCTTGGATCATCAAATCCCATTGGTTTAAGT
>CAKPLV010000208.1 GCA_934167735.1 uncultured Clostridia bacterium
CTGCTATGGCTTTTGTTTTGTCTGTTATTGCTTTTTCTATTAGATTTTCGTTAATATTCATTGTATCAGGATTTACATCAACAAAAACAATTTTTGCACCTACCATTACAAATGCATCTGCTGTTGATACAAATGTATATGATGGCATTATTACTTCATCTCCTGGCTTTAAATCTAACAAAATAGCAGCCATTTCTAGTGCAGATGTACATGATGTTGTCATTAATACTTTTTTAGCATTAAATTTATCTTCCATCCATTTACTACATTGTTTTGTAAATTCTCCATCTCCACAAATTTTTCTGCTTTCTGCAGCTTTTTTTATACATTCTATAGATTTGTCTATATATATTGGTACATTAAATCCTATCATCTTTCCATTCCTCCTACTATTTTTGGATAATCTTTATATACTGGCTTTACATATCCAAATATTGCTATAAAAGATATCACTATTATACTTATCATTAATATTATAATAAGTGCTTTTTTTACCTTTTCATTTTTTATAAATTTTTCAATTACTCCTTGTAGACCTGTAACAATGAAATATGTAAATGGTATTATCATTGGCATTATGTATCTACCTTGTGGTTGAAAATCATTTGTATATGAATAATATATACTTAAAAATACAGGTATTATCATAGCCAAAAACATTGTATAATTAAATATATACTTGTTTTTTTCTTTTTTGTCAAATATCATTAATTCTTTGAATCTCATAAAACATCCTATAATTCCTATTATCCATATAAAATCATAATAATAGTAAATTATATTTGCCATTTTTATTGTATGATATCCAAATATTCCAACAAAGCTTTTTATTGTTATTTCTATCCAGTTACAACGAATTAACATATGTTGTATTGAACATAATTTACTCATTGTTTGTTTTTGTGATGGTTTATATTTTTCTTGTGCAAATTCTTCTGCACATTTTTCTTCTGCTTGAAGTCCTAGGAAATCCCCATTATATATAATTGCATTTCTTATGAACCACCATCCAGCAATAGCCATTGCTATTAATGCAACAATTAACGCTTTTTTTCCTATTTCTTTTGCTTTCATTTTATCTGAAATTGTTGTTGCTAAACATATTATTATACTACACAATATGTATCCATAAGCATTGTAATATGTTAATGCACAAAATCCAATTCCTATTCCAAGCCATGCACAATGTACATTTTTCCAATTGCTTTCTAATCCAAGTATCCAGCAATAAACAATAATTGCTGTTGCTAGCACTGCTGTTGAATCATTATTTATATATGATGCCAGAAATGCTGTTAATGGCAAAAATGCAATCATTGTAACAAATAAGTATTTATATATTCCTTTAAACAACTTTTCCGATATTTTTATTACAAAATAAATTACTGCTGTCATACTTAGTGTACTTACAAGTCTTGCTGCTACAACAAGTGCAAATTGTTCTGTTGAAAATATAGACATTATTTTCATAAAAATTGCTCCAACCATATATGTTAATATTGGTTGAAATGCATACGATATTCCCCACAGCTTGTCTCTTATTGCTTCATCTGTACCTAGTGGTAATTTATTATTTTTATACAAATAATTACATATATCGTATTTCATTGCTTCATCTGGTGCCATATTAAAAGGCTGTGTTATTACCCATATTAAATAATATCCAAATACACATGCCAAGAAAATTCCGATTAATACTTTTTTGTTTTTCTTAACTTGTTCTATAATTTTTTCCATTTTATTTTTTCCCCTCGTTATCTTCTATTATAAATGGTGGTCTGTTTCTTGCTGCATCAAATGTTCTCCACATATATTCTCCTAAAATACCTATTGATAACATTATTATTCCAAATCCCATAAGCATTAACATTATTATTGATGTATATCCTTCAACATCAATAATTCCTGCAAACTTTTTGTATATAATTACAAATAACATTATTATTGAAATAAAAAAGCTTAAAAAACCTGCTGTTGTTATTAATTTTATTGGAAAATATGAGAAACTCAATAATGAATCATATACAAGTTTTATTTTTTTAGATAATGTCCATCTTGATTTCCCTATTTCTCTTTTTTTCCTTACATATGGTACTGTTGCAGTTTCAAATCCAGCCCATAATATTTGACTCATTAATGATGTGTTTTTTTCTTGCATTTTTACAAGTACATCTATAACTTGTCTATCTATTAAAAATGTATCAAATCCACCTTTAGGCATATTGTGTAATGCAAGTTTTCTCATTAAAAACGCATATAAGTTTGAAAATGCTTTTTGCATCATAGGTTCTTCTCTATCTGCTCTTGTTGCTAATACAACTTTATATCCTTCATCATATTTTTTTATCATATCTAATATCA
>CAKPLV010000209.1 GCA_934167735.1 uncultured Clostridia bacterium
AATATATATAATAAGGTTGGGATAGAATGTACATATTTTATAATAAATAAAATATATTCTTCATTGCAAACAGTAAATACAATTGAATTTGAAAATGAAACAAATATTTATGCATACTATGTTAACATGAAACTTGTAAAAGAAAAATCAAATTCTGAAGAATCTAGTTTAATTGTATTGTTGGATAAAAACAATTCTACATTTTGCATAATGCCAGAATCATATTTGAAATATAAAAAAATTAATTTGAATAATAGTAAGGTTGAATTATATAAGGATGAAAATATTGCTAATCAGACATATAATGTTTTTTCTTTAAAAGATGTTAGTGATGAAGAAAAATGCAAATCATATTTTACAGATTTTAAAAACAATTTAATATATGATTTGGAGAATGTGTATGAACATCTTGATGAAAATTATAGTAAGGCAAAATTTAATAACATAGATGATTTTAATAACTTTATTAATCAAAATTATTCTAACATTAGAAAAAGAAAACTTGAAAAATACATAGTAAAAATATTGGATAATAATCAATATGAGTATATATGTAAAGATCAAGAAGGGGATATATATATTTTCTATGAAAATTCAGATTTGAGTTATACACTTCTTTTAGATACATATACAATTGATATTGATGAATTTATAAATAAATATGAAAATGTGGCAGATGAACAAAAGGTAGGAATGAATATTGAAAAAATTATAGATGCTATTAATCATAAAGATTATAAATATGTGTATAATAAATTATATCAAGTATATAAAAAGAATTACTTTGATGATATACAAAAATTTTCAATATATATAAAAGCTAAATTTTTTGAAAAAAATGAAGTAAAATATATTAAATTAAACAAACAGGGAGAATATTATATTTATAATATCAGAATTATAGATAAAAGTAATAATAATAATTATAATGAAATTACAGTACTTATGAAATTGAAAGATGGAACTGATTTTGAAATTTCGTTTGGAACAGAATAATTAAACAAGGGGGTTGCAAAGAGCCTCCTTTTTTTATATAATATACAGCAAAGGAGAACAAAATGATAGAGGTAAAAAATGTAAGTAAATCATATAATGGAAAAAATAAAGTTGTTGATAATATTAATTTCTCCGTAAAAAATGGAGAAATATTTGGATTTTTAGGTCCAAATGGAGCTGGAAAGTCAACAACAATAAAAATGATGACTGGAATTTTAGGAATAGATACAGGTAAAATATTAATAGATGGATGTAATATAAAAACACAAGGATTAGAAGCCAAAAAAAGATTTGGATATGTTCCAGATAATGCTGATATGTTTTTAAAACTAACTGCAATTGAATATTTGAATTTTATGGCAGACATTTATAATGTGGATGAAGAGGAAAGAAAAAATGTTATAAAAAAATTAGCAGATATATTTGAAATATCAAAATCATTAAATGAAAAAATTGAAAGTTTTTCACATGGAATGAGGCAAAAGGTTGCAATTATTGGAGCATTATTACATAATCCAGATAATTTAATTATTGATGAACCTATGACAGGATTAGATCCAAAAGCTGCCTATGATTTAAAGAAAATTATGAAATTATATAGTAAAGATAATAGAGTTGTATTTTTTTCAACACATATTCTAGAAGTTGCAGAGAAATTATGTGATAGAATATGCATAATAGATAAAGGACAAATATTATTTATTGGTACTGTTGAAGAGATGAGAGAAAAAATGCAAGAAAAAAAATCATTAGAAGAATTATTTATGGAGATAACAAATAATGATAAATAAAAATATAAAAAATTTAACTAAAATTTTCTTTAAAGATTATAATGAAAAAATACAAATATTTAGTGAAAAAATGAAATTAAATTTGAAATCAAAAACTGTATTATTTTCAATTATGATTGCTGCATTATTTACATATTTAAGTATTATTTTGTTAGTACATTTTAATAAAGTAAATGCTGGATATTTATTTTTAAAAATATATATTCCATTAGTATTAATTTTTGTATTATTTCAATTAATTACATTAATCTGTAATTTATTTTATTATTCTAAAGATTTAGAATATATTTTACCATTGCCGGTAAAACCAATTGAAATATTAATTGCAAAATTTAATACTGTTATATTAATTACATATTTAACAGAATGTGCATTTTTAGCTATTCCAATGTTTTTTTATGGAATATTAGTTTCGGGAAAAGTAACATATTTCCTATTTGGAATATTATCATTATTAATAATGCCAATATTTTATGTATCAATAATAGGAAGTATTATACTTACAGGTTGTTCATCAACTACAGGAGGTAATGGTTCAGTTAGTAATAATGAATCTAA
>CAKPLV010000210.1 GCA_934167735.1 uncultured Clostridia bacterium
ATTATGAAAATTCAAAACAAAAATTACAAAATGAAATTTCAAATTTACAAGATTCGTATAATAATGTTCTAAGAGAACAAAATTTAATATTAGATGAAGATGATATTTCTAATAATGAACTTCAAGATGGTAGTAATCCAACCAATTCCTATCAAACACAATTAAATTCATTAAGTAATCAAATATTTAATTGTAAGAAACAATTAAATTTATTAAATGATTCATATTTATCCCAATTTGATAGTAAAATTCAAGAAACAAATTCACAAATACAATCATTAAATGGAGAAACTACTAAAGATAAATTAACGAAAGACTTAGATAAGTGGCAAATGTTAACTCAAATAGATTCAACACTTGATACATATAATTTAAAACTAACCACCTTAAATGAAAATATTGAAGAATTAAAATCAGAAGTATCTAATGGTGAAATTAAAGCAAATGAAAGTGGTATCTTATATATGCCAGAAAATCTTATGAATGGTGAGGTTTTAAGAACTGGACAGGCTATAGGTGAAATAATTCCTAATAGTAATAATTATATTGTAAAAATATATATACCTAATGATAAAATTGGAAATATTAAAAAAGGTTATAATGTTAAATACAGCTTTTTAGCATTTCCTTATGAAGAATATGGATTTTTAAATGGCTCTATTCAATCTATAAGTGATACATCAGAAATAAACAATAAAACTGAAACTTCTTATTATATAGCTATAGGAACATTAAATTCTACAACATTAAAAAATTCTCAAAATCAAGAAGGTAATATAAAATTAGGTATGCAATGTGAAGCTAAAATTATAGTAAGAAAAGAAAAAATGTTATTTTATATATTAAATCAATTAGGCATTAGAACAAATAATTTATAAGTTGAAGGGAGAAAAATACGTCAGAAATATCAACAAATAAAAAAAATACAATAGTTCCTCTTATCTTTGGTATTATAGGTATTATTTTATCTGAAATTCCTATAATAGGAATAATACTTGGTGTAATTGGAATGATACTAGCCAAACAAAATAAGAAAAAAGAACAAATATCCAAAATAGCCTTTATATTATGTTTAATATCACTAATTTTATCATTAATTATATTTACACTAGTTTTATTTACTAGGGGATATAATATATGAAAAAATTATTTAAAATTTTAATAACAATTATTATAATACCAATAATATTCATCTATTCTTCTGTAATATTAGCCCAATTGGTATTAATTAAAGAATATGGTAGACATTTTACTACAACTGAAACTACTACCTTCTTAAATAGTAAAATTACTTTTATTGATTTTTGGGGAGATTTACTTTGTATAGGAATATTATTTCTAATATTTCTTACAACTAATGATGGACTAATTAAAAGATGTAAATTTAAAAAATTCTCAACAAAGAAATTACCAGTAATTTTATCTTTAACTATAGGTCTTACTTTTATAACTGTAACAATAGTTGGATTAATACAAAAATTTATTAATGTTACAAGTTATACGTCAATAGTTAATGATTTTTCCTCAGTTCATTCATCAATAATATATTTTCTAATTTGTATAATAGCATGCCCTATAATGGAAGAAATAGTATTTAGAGGCTGTATATTTAGCGTGTTAAAACGAAACATGAACATTGTTATAGCTTTAATAATCCAAGCTCTTATATTTGCTATAGTACATGAAAATATAGTTCAAAGTAGTTATGTATTCTTCTTGGGATTAGTATTAGGATTTGTTTTTATATATACAGGAAGTTTATTGGGAAATATTATATGTCATATAACTTTTAATTTATTTGGTATGGTTTTACTTCCTCTATTAGCATCATTATATTACAATCCAATAATTTACATAATAATAGGCGTGATATTAATAATATTTTCATTATATTTATATAAAAAACAAGAAAAAAATATAGTAAAAATACCTATCTAGTATTAATTAAAGGCAATAAAAATGTAATTTATATTTTCTATTGCTTTTTAATTAATAAATTAAAAAATCAATAAATAATCTTACTACTTCTTTTTAATTTCTAAAGTAAATAATATTATTTATTTTTATTAAACTTTTTAATTAATATATTAGTACCACTTAAATTTTTATCTATATCTGCTATTATTTATTCCATTTCACAGTTATCATCAGAACTGTCCCACCCTAAAAGCTGCTTTTCAAGTTTATCATAATCATATTTTCTTTGTGTAAAATTAGCTGTAATAGGCGTAGAAGTAGGTTCAATAGTTCCAATCTCATAATTATCATCAGAAATATCCCAACCTAAAAGCTGTGCTTCAAGTTTATCATAGTCATATTGTCTTTGAGTAAAGTTAGCAG
>CAKPLV010000211.1 GCA_934167735.1 uncultured Clostridia bacterium
AGGTTATCCTTATGATCATTTTTTTTATAGAAATTGAAAATAAAAAAGTTTCAAAAATAAAATACTTTTAGGATTGTTTTTTTTTGCTATTTATGATAGTATATTAACAAATATGATTAAATAATTGTAAATATAATTAAATATTAAGGAGTATTATGAAAAAAGAGATTAATGAAAATTGGATAAGCATTGAAAACGCTGCAAAATACTTAGGAATAAAGCCAGTTACAATAAGGAGTTGGTTAAAAAAAGGAAACACAATACCAGCACATAAAATAGGAAAACAATGGAAGTTTAAATATTCTGAATTGGATGAGTGGGTAAAAAGTGGAAAAAGTGCTATAGATAGGAGTTAATATGAGATATTTAGGAAGTAAAGTGAAATTATTACCTGAAATAGAATCAGTAATAAAAAAATACGAAATTAAAGGTGAAACATTTGCTGATTTGTTCGCTGGTACAAGCTGTGTAGGAGATTATTTTAAGGAAAAATATAAAATTATATCAAATGATTTTTTATATTATTCATATGTAATATCTAAAGCAAAATTATCGTTTAAAGATATGCCAGAATTTAGAAAATTCAAAAAAAATTATAAAATAAATATTTTTGAATGGCTAAATACAAAAAAATATGTGGCAGATGATACATATTTTATTTATAAGAATTATACTCCAATCGGAGGAAGAAAATTTTTTACAGAAACAAATGGAATAAAGATAGATGGAATTAGACAAGAGATAGAAAAGTTAAAAGAAAAGGACATCATAACTGAAAATGAATATTATTTTCTAATAGCATCATTATTAGAAAGTGCTACAAAGGTATCAAATACATCTGGAACATATGAAGCATTCTTTAAGTTTTGGGAATCAAGGGCGGAAAAAGAGTTTATAATAGAACCACTGGAATTTAATAAAGTTAATAAAATTTCTAAAAATGAGATATTTTCAAAAGATGCAAATTTATTGGTAAGGGAAATTGAAGGAGATATTGCATACATAGATACACCTTATACTGTAACACAGTATGTATCTGCATATCATTTATTGGAAACTTTAGCAAAATATGATTCACCCAAAATAAAGGGAGTAGGAGGAAAAAGAGAACGAGAAAGTAAAAATTCTCTTTATGCTAGAAAAAATGAAGCAAAGGCGCAATTTGAAGATTTATTTAGACAAATTAGATTTAAACATATAATTATTAGTTATAGTAATCAGGGCTTAGTACCATTAAAAGAGTTAGTTAGTTTAGCTAAGTTATTTGCAAAAGATAATAAGGTATATGTAGAGAAATTTAATTATCAAGAATATCAGAATTACCGTTCAAGCAATAAAAGAAATGGAGAGAATCTTAATGAAGTTATAATCTATTTCCAAAAAGATTTAGAAGTAAATAAATCACCATTAAATTATTCTGGAAGTAAAAACACATTAGTACCAACAATAATTAGAGAACTACCATACGAGGTTGAAAATTTTGTGGATGTTATGGGAGGGGCTTTTAATGTTGGAGCAAATATTGTAGCAACCAAAAAAGTATATTATAATGAAATAAATACAAAAATTTATGATATAATAAAATGGCTTATAACTAATGATAAAAAAGATGTAATTCGTGATATAGAAAATTGCATAGATAAATATGGATTGGTGAAAGCGGGAAAAGAACCGTATATTAAATTGAGGAAAGATTATAATATGAATACAATCGACAGTGTGAGTTTATTTGTATTACATATGTATTCATTCCAAAATATGATTAGATTTAATAATTCTCAAAAGTTTAATACTCCTATTGGTGTCGCTGGATATAGTGAAGATATGAAAAAAAGAATAAAAAACTTTATTCCTAAAACTTCAAATATTGAATTTTACAATATGGACTATATAAATATTAATTGGTCAAGTTTTTCAGAAAATACTATTTTTTATTTTGATCCACCTTATTTTATTACAAATGCATCATATAATGATGGTAAAAGAGGGGGAAAAGGCTGGACTAAAACAGAAGAAAATCAATTATTAGATACACTATTAAAGATAGATAAATTGGGATATAAATTCTTATTATCAAATGTAGTTGAACATAATGGAAAGAAAAATACAATACTTTTAAACTGGATAAAAAAGAATGACTATAAAATTATTAATGCTGGAGTATCTGGTTGGAGGTATGCAAAAAACGAAGTTATTATTAAAAATTTTTAAGGAGGATATATGAATAGAAAAATATTTTTTTCAATATCATTAAAGGAAAAATTTAATACAGTAGATTATAATGCAAATCAATTGTGGAAAAATATTAATATACACAATACAGA
>CAKPLV010000212.1 GCA_934167735.1 uncultured Clostridia bacterium
GGATTACCAAACATAACTCCTATTTTTTCTCTTAATTGGTTTATGAATATTAATACTGTTTTTGATTTGTTAATTGCACCAGCTAGTTTACGTAATGCTTGTGACATTAATCTTGCTTGTAGACCCATATGAGAATCTCCCATATCTCCATCTATTTCTGCTTTTGGTACTAATGCTGCAACTGAGTCTACTACTATAACATCTAATGCCCCACTTCTTACTAATGCTTCTGTTATTTCTAGTGCTTGTTCTCCTGTATCTGGTTGTGAAACTATTAAATTATCTATATTAACTCCTAATTTTTTTGCATATACTGGGTCTAAAGCATGCTCTGCATCTATAAATGCTGCTTCTCCTCCCATTTTTTGTGCTTCTGCTATAACATGTAATGCTAATGTTGTTTTTCCTGATGATTCTGGCCCAAATATTTCTATAATTCTTCCTCTTGGTACTCCACCTATTCCTAGTGCTATATCTAAACTTAAAGCCCCTGTAGGTATTGCTTCTATTTCCATTGCTTTGAATTCTCCTAATTTCATTACAGAACCTTTTCCAAATTGTTTTTCTATTTGGCTCATTGCCACTTCTAATGCTTTTCTTTTTTCTGCATTTTCTTCCATTTTATTTCCTCCTAATTTTATGAACTTTTGTTTGTATCTGTATAATATACTTTTATACTTTTTTTGTCAAGTATTTTTTTTAATTTTTATACCAATTATCTATATCTTTAAATATATTATACCAATTTCCTGATATATTTCCTTTTAAATTCCAACTGCTTATTATGGCATAATAACTGTTATATAAGCCTATATATGGTATTTCTTCATTATATATTTCTTTGACTTTTTTATATTTTTCAATTAACATTTCTTCTTTTGTTATATTTTTTACTTCACTCATTATTTGATTAATTTCATCATTATTGTAGTTTGCTAAATTATCTGCTCCAAAATATAATGCTAAGTTAGGGTTAGCTGATTCTGACACTCCTGTTAAAATCATATCATAATTCTTATTTTGTAAATATGCTTGATATAAGTTATCATTTGCTTTTATTAGTGTAACTTTTATATTGATTTCTTCTAGACTTGCTTTTATCATATCTGCTATTGCAGATCTTGATTGATTTGATTCTTGTACTACTAATTTTAAATTTATTGTTTTAGTTCTGTAGTTTTCTACTTTTTGCCATTTTCCATTTCTAACTTCCCATCCTGCATTTTCTAATGTTTCTATTGCTTTATTTGTATTATATGAAATACCTGATTCATCTCCATTTAAATAACTTCCATAGTCTAATGGATAATAAGATATTTTATATTTGTTATTATATATTGTTCCTATAATATTTTCTCTATTTATCGCATATGATATTGCTTTTCTTACTTCTTTATCTGCAAGTATTTGATTTTGTGTATTTAATGCAATAAAATCAAATTCTCTACCATCAACTTCTTTTATGTTATATCCCATTGTTCCTATATTATTTTGTATGTTCTCATTTGTTGTTGTTATTAGATCTATTTTTCCTAATTTAAATGCATTATATAGTTCTCCAAGTGATGAATATTTCCCAATTGTTATTTTTTCTAGTGTTAAATTACTTCTTGTATATTGATCATTTTGTACTAAGATTATTTCATTATCATTATTTTGAATTATTTTGTATTTTCCTGTTCCTACTGGCATATTATTTTTTTCTGTATTATTAAATACTTGTCCTTCATAATATTTTTTGCTCATTATTGGAAAAATTAGATTATATTCAAAAAATGGAATTTCATGATCAAGTGTTAATTGAATTGTGTTTTCATCAATTATATCTGTTCTTATAACATATTGAACATTATATGAATATATAGATGGTATGTTTTTTAATATATCTATTGTGTATATTACATCATCTATTGTTAATTTTTGTCCATCTGACCATTTTATATCATCTCTTAGTTTCAACAAATATGTTGTTTCACTTGTTTTTGCCCAGTCTTTTAAAAGATTTTTTTCTATTTTGTATTCATCTGTAATATCTATTAAAGAATCATATATCGTTTTTGATATTTCTTGTACATATTTGTTGTTACTTAATATAGGATTTATTGTGTCATATTCTGCAATTCCAAGTGTTAATTCTTTTCCTATTTCATCATCTTCTTTAGCAGTTGTTGTTGTATTTTGAGTGGGTTCTTCTTTTGTCTTTTCTTCTTTATTTACTGTATAAATTGCAAAACCCATAATTGCTATTACAAATATTATAAATATATATTTTACGATTTTATTGCCTTTCAAATTATCACCTCTTTGCCTTGTTATAATA
>CAKPLV010000213.1 GCA_934167735.1 uncultured Clostridia bacterium
CTAACACATTTCTTATATCCAAGGTTATAATATTATCCTTTATCTTTACCAATCTTACCTGTTGCCCTTGCTTATTAAAGAAACTGTTATTGGAGTCTAGCATATTATTTACGGCTTTCCTAAAAACAACTTTAGGATTTTTGTAATAAAGATATCCGCCTATTACTCCTGCACTTACTATTAATTCTGTTAGCATTTCTTTTTCCCTTTAGCAATACTAAAAGCATAAGCACCTAATAGCGCCCAAAAACAGAACCCAGCTAAAGTGTCGGCATAGAAAAATTCTCCAGTAATTTTAAATAAGTTTAAGAAAAATTTATCCAATAAAAATAAATCCATAAAACCTCTTCCCCTTTTTGATTAATACGTACTTTAATATATGCAGGAAGAGGGTAAAAGTTGTCTTATGTAAGATAATTTTTATATTGCAATTTTATGTATTTTATGGTAAGATATATATATCTTGATTAATTAAACATATCTCCTCTTTCGAGCTTTGTATATTGCAAGGCTTTTTTATTTTTAGAGCAAACAAAAAACCTATCTAAAATAGATAAGTTTTTGCAAAAAGAGATTTATATTTCCTAAAAAGGTGTACAAATGAGTAAAAACTATTTTTAAATCCGCCTACTTGTGGCGGTCGCCTATACAATATAAGCCCCCAAAAGCTTTATTAGATTTCTCTAATATTCCACTTTAATATTATTATAACATAATATACAAAATAATACAGCAAAAAAAGACTATAAAAATAGTCTTTAAAATAGTTACTTTACTTAAGCTTTTTCTTTCCATATTTCCATTTTCTTTCTAGCCACCTTAATTTTTCTAAATTTCTCAATCTTATCATTTCCGTAAAGAATAGTAATGTTGGTTCAAAAATAGGATTTTTTTCTTCTTTTCTAATTTCTCTTTTTAATCTTTTTTTCTCTTTCAGATAATAACGCTTTTTCATATTCGCACGCTCCTTTTTTTAAGAATAAAAAACTGTATTTATGCAAAAATTAATAGCTTTTAAACTAGCATGCAATTCTATAGCTCTTTCACTTTGTATTATTTTGTCTATTTCCTTTTGTATTTTCTTTCTTTCAGGTAAATCTTTTTTAAGCATTTCTTGTTTAAGATTTCTAATCCTTTTTTCCAAAATTTTAATTTCTTCTTCTAATTCCTGTCTTTTTTTGTGTAATTTATAATACGCTTTACTATTCATGCTTACTGTTCCACTCCTCATTTAACCATTTTTTAACATCTTCATACATATCATTCCAATTTATAGGATATTCTCTTTTTACTCCTGCGTATTCTTTATATTTTTCCCTAACTATTTCTAAATCTTGTACATTAATATTTTTATTTTCCATTGCCAACTCGTTAAAAACTTCCCATCTTTTCATTTTTTACACCTTTCTTTATTTTGTCCACAACCAATCTAACAATCTTAAATAGTCTTCAAATTCTGTTTGTGTTAATTCCTCTATATCCATCTCTCCTATGCCAAATTCTTCTTCTGTTTCCCTTATATATTCTCGATATGTTTGTTCGTTAGAACCACCTTCTAAATCGCAAATTCTTTTATCTAAATCATTTTTGCTAATCATATCAATTCTCCTTACTATCCCAACAACCAATGTGCATTTTGCATTATTCTTACATATTCTTCTCTACGTTCGTTCATACCGCCGTCTTTTGCTATTCTTTGCAGTAAATCTTCTAAAGTCATTTTGCTTTGGCAACCAATATTACATTTTATAATATCGTTCATGTCTTTATAAACTGTTATTAATCTTTTTTTGCATTGGATATACAAAATGTTTTTAAATTCTTCTTCGATTTTTCCTATGTGACTCCCTTCTTTTATTCGTGCATTTTCACATATTTCTGCATTGCCAAAAATTTTAGCATATCCATAAACTTCTGCATTATCATATACTTCTGCATCACCAAAAATTCTAGCATCACCATAAATTTTAGCATTACCAAAAATTTCTGAATAGCCAAAAACTTCTGCATTACCAGAAATTTTAGCATTATCAAAAATTTCTGAATAGCCATAAATTTTTGCATTATTATAAACCCAACACAAACCTTCATGGCTTAGGCTGTTTTCATTTTCAACGAAGCCGCCCACATCGCCTTTCTTTACATCTCCAAAATCTTTTAAAGCTTTAACTCTATAAAATCCTTTTATATCACTTTCTGTTAATTCATATTTCTTATCCATTTTATGTCTGCTCCCCTTGCTTAAAATATTCTTTTAAAATTCTTATAATAACATTAGCTATGCTTCTATCTTCTTCTTTTGCCACTTTTTCGAGCT
>CAKPLV010000214.1 GCA_934167735.1 uncultured Clostridia bacterium
AGAATATCAATAACTCTTTTGTGTGTTCTCATTTCAAATTGTTCTCTTGAATCTTTGTGTTTGTGTGGAGAACGTAATATTGTTATGATTTCCTTTTCTGTTGGTAGTGGAATAGGACCTGAAACCTTTGCTCCTGTTTTTTTAGCAGTATCTACTATTTTTTCAGCAGACTGATCTAAAACTACATGGTCATAAGCTTTTAGTCTTATTCTAATTTTTTCACTTGATACAACTGAATTTGCCATTGTAATTTTTCCCTCCTCTTAATTATTTAAATATTTTTTAAAATTACGCGTTGGCAAGTTATAACGCACCCTGGTGTTTTGCTTTTACCTATTTAAAAATCCCAAATACGCATGGTTATTCTGGGATAAGTGCTTTTATGTATATAAAAATACTGCGTTTGATTTTATTCAAACTATAAAACTTACCGCCTGGTCTAGCCAAGACATACTCCACTGAAGTTCCCTCCATCTAATGATGTAGCCACATTCAGCTTCAACGCTAAAATTCATGCTTAATTATTATATCTTCTTTTTTGTCTTATGTCAATACTTTTCTGCATTTTTATAAAAAAATATACTAATAAGACTTATTTTTATCTTATTAGTATATTTTTTTATTTTATTTGATTTTTATATTCAATATAAACAATACTCATTATATATGCTAATATAGCTATTATTGGTGTTGTTCTTCCTACTGGAATTCTTAATATTGCAATTAAGCTTAATAATAGTAGTTCTACTATTACTGGTATTAATATGATTTGTGTTAACATTTTAACAATACCATTTTTTCTATATTTTATAATCATGTATGCAGATATAATTACTGCAGAAATAACACATGGTAGAATATATTTTTTATACATATCAATAAAGTGTGTTGCAACTATTGTATCTATTGTTGTATCTTCAGCTGTTTGAGAAAATTCATATTTTTCTTTAGCTTTATTTACAATTTCATTTTTTTGATCTTCTGATATTGTTTCTGCCTTTATTACAACCATGTCATTATATATTTCTATTACTTGAACTGAATTTTTATTTCCTAACACTTCATTTGCAATTTGTTTTATTTGTTCTAAATCAATTTGTTGTTCAGCATATATTTCTATGTTTTGTAATTCTTTATATCTTAATTCTTTGTTAAATCCAAATAAACATGTAACTATAATTCCAGCAATAATTGTTACTAATGCTATTGAAATTAAAATTTTATTTTTTTTCTTCATTTTTAAGCCTCCTATTTGTTATCTTTTAAATTTAATAATGCTTTAGTTACAATTACATTATATAATTCTATTAATATTACTCCCCAGAAAACTATCATTCCAAAACTACTTAGATTCATCCAACCTGAGAAGCAGAATACTAATGCCATAATTATTATTGGTATTAATTTTATACAACTATCTTTTAATGTATTATATACAGATTCATTAATTAATTGTGTTTTTTGTATTTTATTTAATATACTATAATTTATATATAAATCAACTGCAATTATAAATATAATTGCTCCAATTCCTTCTATTGAAATTGATACATTTGTATATCTTAATACTAATGATAATAATGAGATTAATCCTATTGTTGATATAGAACATAATAAACCATTTAATTTATATTTAACTGTAAATAGTATAAATACTACAAGTATAACTACTAAAACAGCTATAAAGAAATACATTATTTCATTGTTTGTAATATCTGAATATATATATCTGTTATTTTTTATTTCATATACAACTGGATATTTACCAGAGTCAATTAACATTGCATATTCTGCTGCTCTTGATAAATTGTTATTAAGTGTTGTACTGTTTGATGTTTCACTACCTATTTTTACTGTTATTTTATTTTTTTCTATTTTTGAAATATCATATTTTGTTCCAGCTATTGATAATTCTGCAACTTTTTTTGTTGCTTCTTCTGTATTGTTTTCTGTACTTTCTTCTACTGTAGTGTTTTCTGTGTTTGTATCATCTGTTGTTTCCTCAGTAGTTTCGTTTGTTGTTGTATTTTGTTTACTATTTATTTCTGAAACTTCTGTTGATAGTAAAGCATATTCATTAGATAATTCTTTTAATTTAGCTTGTCCTTCTTTTGTTAAGTTTAATTCTAGTGATACTTGATATTTATTGCTTGCATTACCTTGGTATGTATAATGAGCACTTTTTATCATTGAATCATCTATTAAAACATTTTCAGTATCTTTTTCTTTTATTTCAACTTTTCCTGAAGCTGTTAAATAATATGCATAATTATCTGTTGATTCATTTTCTGCGATTTCAACT
>CAKPLV010000215.1 GCA_934167735.1 uncultured Clostridia bacterium
GATTTAATGAGAATCACTTTAGGAGATGACTATGGTATTGCATGTTGTGTATCACCTATGAAAATAGGAAAACAAATGCAATTCTTTGGAGCAAGAGCAAACTTAGCAAAAACATTATTATATGCAATAAATGGTGGTAGAGATGAAAAGAGTGGAAAACAAGTAACACCTAAATTTGCACCAATCACATCAGAATATTTAAATTATGATGAAGTTATTGAAAAATTTGATCAAATGATGGAATATGTTGCAAAAATATATATAAAAGCATTAAATGCAATTCATTATATGCATGATAAATATTCATATGAAGCAATAGAAATGGCCTTACATGACAAAGATGTAATAAGAACAATGGCATGTGGTGTTGCAGGATTATCTGTAGTTGCAGATTCACTTTCAGCAATAAAATATGCTAAAGTAAAAGTAATAAGAGATGAAACAGGACTAGCTGTTGATTATCAAATAGAAGGAGAATATCCTCAATTTGGAAATGATGATGACAGAGTTGACCAAATTGCAGTAGAAGTAGTTAGAAGATTTTTAAATAAATTAAAGAAACATCATACTTATAGAGACTCAAAACAAACACTATCAATATTAACAATAACATCAAATGTAGTTTATGGAAAAGCAACAGGAAATACACCTGATGGAAGACGTGCTGGAGCTCCATTTGGACCAGGAGCAAACCCACTACATGGAAGAGATGTTAATGGATCATTAGCTGTAATGAACTCAATTGCAAAATTACCATTTGAAGAATCAGAAGATTGTATATCATTTACATTTGCTATTACACCAGCAACATTAGGACAAGATGAAGAAACAAAAGTAAACAACTTAGTAAGTATGTTAGATGGATATTTTGCACAAACTGGTCATCATATAAATGTAAATGTATTTGACAGAGCATTACTAGAAGATGCAATGGAACATCCAGAAAAATATCCACAATTAACAATAAGAGTATCAGGATATGCAGTACACTTTACAAAATTAACAAGAGAACAACAATTAGATGTTATAAATAGAACAATTCATGAGAGGATATAATGGAAAAAGATTTAAAATATTATGCTAAAGTTCATTCAGTAGAAAGCTTTGGAACAGTTGATGGACCAGGAATTAGATATGTAATATTTTTACAAGGATGTAATTTACAATGTAAATATTGCCATAATAGAGACACTTGGGAAATAAATGGTGGTGAATATAAATCATTAGATGAAATATTTGAAAAAATAAAAAACTATAAAAATTATATAATTCCATCTGATGGAGGAGTTACTGTAACAGGTGGAGAACCACTAATTCAAATGAAATTCATAATAGAATTATTTAAAAAATTGAAAGAAGAAGGAATAAATACATGTATAGATACATCTGGTATGTTTGCAATATCTGAAGATATAAAAGAAGTTTTAAAATATACTGATTTAGTATTATTAGATATAAAACATATAGATGATGAAAAATGTAAAAATCTTGTTGGAGTATCAAATAAAAGAGAATTGGAATTTGCAAAATATTTAAGTGAAAACAATAAAAAAATGTGGATAAGACAAGTTCTTGTTCCTGGATATACAGATGATGAGAAAGATCTAATTAGATTAAAAGAATTTTTAAGTACACTAAAAACAGTAGAAAAAGTTCAAATTTTACCATATCATAGTATGGGAAAATTCAAATGGGAAAAGCTAGGATTAGAATATCCACTTGAAGGAGTAAGAGATGCAAACCAAGAAGATGTAGACAGAGCTAAAAAAATATTAGGAATATAGAACCACTGAAAAAGTGGTTCTTTTTTGGTAGTAGAAATTAATAAAATTTTAATAAAACACTATAAATTTTAAAAAAAGTATGATAGAATAACAGCAATAATGAGGAGAATAACTCCAAAAGAAAGGATTGATAACAAAATGTCAGAAGCAAAATATAAAAGAGTACTATTAAAACTTAGTGGAGAAGCACTTGCAGGAGAACAAAAAAACGGAATAAACTCAGAAGTTGTAGGAAAAATTTGTGATAAAATTAAAGAAGTAGTAGGAATGGGAGTTCAAGTAGCTGTCGTAGTTGGAGGTGGAAACTTCTGGAGAGGTAGACAAGGACACCAAATGGAAAGAATGACAGCAGACTATATGGGAATGTTAGCAACATCAATGAATGCATTAGCTCTTCAAGATGCACTTGAAGTTAGAGGATTACATTCAAGAGTACAAACTGCAATTGAAATGAGAGAAATAGCAGAACCATTTATACAAAGAAAAGCTGAAAAACATTTAGA
>CAKPLV010000216.1 GCA_934167735.1 uncultured Clostridia bacterium
GAATTTGCCGTGTATGTTTCAGAGAATTAGCACACAAAGGTGAAATTCCAGGTGTAAAAAAAGCAAGTTGGTAAAATGAATATAAAATAAAGAAAATTTAAGACCAAGGAGGGAAAGTAAATTGAATACTACAGATCCAATAGCAGATATGTTAACAAGAATTAGAAATGCTAACAGCGCTAAACATAAAACAGTTGATGTACCAGCTTCTAAAATGAAAACAGCAATAGCTGAAATTTTATTTAAAGAAGGATATATAAAATCATTTGAATTATTAAATGATGAAACACAAGGAATCATCAGAATTACATTAAAATATGATGAAAAAGGTACAAGAGTAATTGATGGAATAAAAAGAATCAGTAAACCAGGTTTAAGAGTATATGCTGGTAAAGAAGAATTACCAAAAGTACTTAATGGTTTAGGAATAGCTATAATTTCTACATCACAAGGTTTAAAAACAGACAAAGAAGCTAGAGAAGCTGGAATGGGTGGAGAAGTTTTAGCCTACATATGGTAATAAAAAAAGGAGGAAAACACAATGTCAAGAATAGGAAACAAACCTATTGCAATACCAGCAGGTGTTGAAGTAAAAGTTGATGGTCATAACGTTACTGTAAAAGGACCTAAAGGTACATTAGAAAAAGAAATGCATAAAAACATTTCTGTATCTGTAGAAGATAACTTAGTAAAAGTAACAAGACCAAATGATGAACCATTAAACAGAAGCTTACATGGTTTAACAAGAACTTTAATTAGTAATATGATAAATGGTGTTGAAAAAGAATATACAAGAGAATTACAAATTAATGGTGTTGGATACAGAGTTGCAAAACAAGGAAACAACTTAAATTTAACACTTGGATATTCTCATCCAGTAATATTTGAAGCACCAGCAGGAATTTCATTTGATGTTCCAAATCCAAATACAATAATTGTAAAAGGAATTGACAAAGAATTAGTTGGTCAAACAGCAGCTAATATCAGAACAAAAAGACCACCTGAAGTATATAGAGGTAAAGGTATTAAATATGCTGATGAAGTTATTAGACGTAAAGTTGGAAAAACAGGTAAATAATAATAAATAAAATAAAATCCTAAGAAAGGAGTAGAAAAAATGGTAAAAAAGACAGATAGAAAATTAGAAAGAACAAGAAGACATATTAGAGTTAGAAATAAAGTATCTGGAACAGCAGAAAGACCAAGATTATGTGTATACAGAAGTAATACAAATATTTATGCACAAATCATTGATGATGTTGCAGGAAATACATTAGTTTCAGCTTCAACATTAGATAAAGAAGTAAAAAACAAAAAATCTAATATAGAAGCAGCTAAAGAAGTTGGAGCATTAATTGCTAAAAGAGCAAGTGCTAAGAACATAAAAACAGTTGTATATGATCGTAGTGGATACATATATCATGGAGTTATAAAAGAATTAGCAGAAGCTGCAAGAGAAGGTGGCTTAGAATTCTAATATATTATATTTGATAAAGGAGGGAAAAAAATAAACCCATGGAAGAAAACAAAATGCCAGAGTTAAAAGAAAAAGTAGTAGCTATTAACAGAGTTGCAAAAGTTGTTAAAGGTGGTAGAACATTCAGATTTAGTGCTGTAGTAATAGTTGGAGATGGAAAAGGACATGTAGGAATAGGAAATGGTAAAGCTGCAGAAGTTCCAGACGCTATCAAAAAAGCTATTCAAGAAGCTAAGAAAAATCTTGTTGAAGTACCAATCGTTGGAACAACAGTACCTCATGAATATATAGGAAAATTCGGTAGTGCAAAAGTTATGCTAAAACCAGCTGCTGTTGGTACAGGACTTATCGCTGGAGGAAGTGTAAGACCAGTACTTGAACTTGCTGGATATAGAGATATTCGTACAAAAGTTATTGGAACAAACAATCCAAGAAACGTTGTATATGCAACTATTGAAGGATTAAAAAATATGCAAACAGTAGAGCAAGTAGCTAAAAAAAGAAACAAAAAAGTTGAAGATATTATGTAATTAAATAAAACGAATGTTAAGGAGGTGCAAAAATGAAGTTAGGAGAATTAAAACCAGCTGTTGAAAAACAAGATAGAAAAAGAGTAGGTCGTGGAATTGGTTCTGGAACAGGAAAAACTTCTGGAAAAGGACATAAAGGACAAAAAGCAAGAAGCGGCGGAGGAGTTAGAAGAGGATTTGAAGGTGGTCAAACACCATTATATAGAAGACTACCAAAAAG
>CAKPLV010000217.1 GCA_934167735.1 uncultured Clostridia bacterium
TGTTCTTTCATTTGCTTTAATGCTAATTGGCTTGATTCATACCAGAAATCATAGTTACCTGGATATACTTTTATTTTTCCAAAGTCAACATCTGCAATATGTGTACATACTTTATTTAGAAAATATCTATCATGTGATACAACAATTACTGTATTTTCAAAATTAATTAAAAATTCTTGTAACCAGTTGATACTTTTTAAATCTAAGTCGTTTGTAGGCTCATCTAATAGTAATACATCTGGATTACCAAATAATGCTTGTGCTAATAATACTTTTACTTTATCTCTTGCTTCAATTTCACTCATAAGTTTATAATGATTTTCTGGTATTATTCCAAGATCATTTAATAACATTGCAGCATCTGATTCTGCATTCCATCCATCTAATTCTGCAAATCTTTCTTCTAGTTTGGCAGCTTTCATTCCATCTTCTTCAGAGAAATCTGGTTTCATATAGATTTCTTCTTTTTCTTTCATGATGTCATATAATTCTTTGTTTCCCATCATAACAGTATCTATTACTGTATGTTCTTCAAATGCAAAGTGGTCTTGTTTTAATACTGATATTCTTTCTCCTTTTTCTAAAGAAACTTCTCCTTTACTTGGTTCTATTTCTCCTGATAATACTTTTAAGAAAGTTGATTTACCAGCACCATTTGCTCCTATTATTCCATAACAATTTCCTTTTCCAAATTTTATATTTACATCTTCAAATAGTACTCTTTTTCCAAATCTAACAGTTACTCCATTAGCTGTTAACATACTATCTCCTCCCGTTCTCTAAAATAATACACTATTTAATACTATACCATATTTTTCATATTTTAACAAGTATTTTGTGCCTTTTTGCTTGAATGTTTCTTTATTTTATGTTATTTTATGATTAAGGTGATTTTATGAAAAAATTAAGAATTGTTAATAAATTCCGTTTTTGTGTTTCTATTATATTATTACTTATTATTTGCTTTGGCATTTTTAAGTTTATTTCAAAGCCTAAAACGGTTGATGTATCAGCAGATGAAGAAATTTCTGATACTAATGTTTCTAATGATGAAAAAATTACTATTCCAAAAGAAGATACACATATTTCAATGAGTGTTATTGGTGATATTATGTGTCATAATTCACAATATACTGATGCATATAATTCATCTACAAAATCTTATGATTTTTCTTATGTGTTTTCTGATATAAAAGATTATATTCAATCTGCAGATATTGCTGTTGGTAATCTTGAAACAACTTTTGCAGGAGCCAAAAAAGGTTATAGTAATTATCCAAGATTTAATTCTCCAGAACAGCTTGCAACAGATCTAAAAGATTTAGGTATAGATGTTCTTTGTACTGCTAATAACCACAGCTTGGATACAAATTATGCTGGTATTGAAAGTACAATTAATTATTTAGATGAAGCTAGTATATCACACATGGGAACTTATACATCTAAAGAAGCTCAAGATACAATTTTAATAAAAGATGTTAAAGGAATAAAAATTGCATTCCTTGCATTTACATATGGTACAAATGGTATTCCAATTCCTAAAGATAAATCTTATTGTATTAATTTAATTGATAAAGATTTTATGATTGAACAAATTAATCTTGCAAAAAAAGAAAATCCAGATTTAATATGTGTTAATATGCATTGGGGAATTGAATATCAAACAAAACAAAATTCTACTCAAGAAGATTTAGCAGATTTTTTATTTGATAATGGTGTTGATGTTATTTTAGGAAGTCACCCTCATGTATTACAACCTATGGAAAAAAGAACTGTAGCTCTTGAAGATGGATCTACAAAAAATTGTTTTGTAATATATTCTCTTGGAAATTTTATGTCTGGTCAAACACAAGAAAATACAAGAAATACAGCTATATTAAATATTAATTTTACGAAAAAAGCTGATTCTGAAAAGACTTATATTGATGATGTTTCTTATATTCCTTTATATATGTACAAAGCTCCTTCTAGAACAAAGAGATATAAAATTTTAGATATTGAAAATTCAATTAAAAACTACGAAAGTGGCTTAGACACTTCAATTGGAAAAAGCATGTTTTCTACTTTAAATACAGAATTAACTAAAATTAAGAAAACTTTAGGTGATAAAATTACATTTTAAAAAGAATTCCGAATGAAGTGAACCCAAAATGTTAGACAAAAAAAGTTTAACAAGGAGGGTTCATTTTTTATGAGTAAATATTCGAGTGAA
>CAKPLV010000218.1 GCA_934167735.1 uncultured Clostridia bacterium
GCATATAATTGCTTTATTGCTGGATTCTCATGTGATTTTCTTATTACACTTTTTTCATCTATTGAATACAAACAATCCGCTCTTAATTTTCTTACATCAACTTCTCTTCTTATTTTAGAACTTTTAATTGGTTGTCCTCCACCCATTACACAACCTCCAGGACATGCCATTATCTCTACAAATTGATAATCAGCTTCTCCTGATTTTATTTCTTCCATTATCTTTTGTGCATTTGCTAAACCACTTGCTGCTACAACTTTAATATCTTTTCCACCAATATTTATTGTTGCTTTTTTTATTCCATCTCCACCTCTGACTTGTTCAAAATCAATTTTAGGTAAATATTCACCTGTTAAAGTATCTTGCGCTGTTCTTAATGCTGCTTCCATAACTCCTCCAGTAGTACCAAATATTGCTCCAGCACCAGATGCTTCTCCCATTGGTAAATCAAATTGAGAATCTTCTAATTTATCAAATTCTATATTTGCTTGTTTTATCATTCTTGATAATTCTCTTGTTGTTATTACATTGTCAACATCATATAACCCATCTTCATTTTTCATTTCAGCTCTTTGTCTTTCAAATTTCTTTGCTATACAAGGCATAACTGAAACCATATATATTTTATTTGGATCTATTCCTTCTTTTTGAGCTATATATGTTTTACATATTGCACCAAACATTTGATGTGGTGATTTACAACTTGATAAATGTGGCAATAATTCTGGATAATTCATTTCTATGTATTTTATCCATCCAGGAGAACATGAAGTTATCATTGGTAGATTTTCATTTTCTTTAAATCTTTCAATAAATTCATGTGCTTCTTCCATTATTGTTAAATCTGCTGCAGTATTTGTATCAAATACTTTGTTAAATCCTAATCTTTTTAATGCTGTTACCATTTTTCCTGTAACATTTGTTCCAATTGGCATTCCAAATTCTTCTCCTAATGCAACTCTAACAGCTGGTGCTGTTTGCACTATTACATATGAATCTGGATCTTTTAATTTTACCCATACATCATTTATTGTTTCTTTTTCATGTAATGCTCCTGTTGGACATGCTTGAATACATTGACCACAATTTGTACAGTTTACATCATTTAAACTATGATCTCCAACAGTTGAAATACATGATTCAAATCCACGATTTATACAATCTATTGCACCAATTTTTTGAACATTTTTACATGCTGCAACACATCTTCTACATAATATACATTTATTAAAATCTCTTACAATAGATGGTGACAAATTATCTATTTTATGTTTTGTCATTTCTCCTGGAAATTCTACTTGTAAAACATTAAATTTTACAGCTAATGATTGTAATTCACAATTTCCTGAACGTGTACATGTTAAACAATCTTTGGCATGATTTGATATTATTAAATCTAAGATTACATGTCTTGCTTCAAGAACATTATTTGTATGTGTATGAACAACCATTCCTTCTTCAACTGTTTGAATACATGAAGTTGCAAATCCTCTTCTTCCTTCAACTTCAACTATACACATTCTACAATCTCCAACTTCATTTATATCTTTCAAGAAACATAGTGTTGGAATATCAATTCCTGCATGTTTAGCTGCTTCTAATATTGTTGTTCCTTTTGGTACTTTTACTTCTACACCATCAATAGTAAGTGTAACTAAATTTTCTTCCATATTTTCTCCTCCTCAGAGCCTTAATTTCCAATTGCGTGGAACGGACAATTTGTTAAACATGTTCCACATTTTATACATTTATCTTGATTTATTACTCTTTTATCTCTTGCTTCTCCTTCTATTGCATTTACAGGACAATGTTTTTGACAAAGCCCGCAACCTTTACACTTTTCAGAATCTATCATTATTTTTGATAAAGCTTTACATTCTAGTGTTTTACATTCTTTTTCAATAGCATGTTGTCTAAATTCTTCTCTAAAATATTTCAAAGTACTTATTACAGGATTTGGTGCACTTTGTCCTAATCCACATATACTTGACTTTTGAATATTTACAGCCAATTTTTCTAATCTATATATATCATATTCTGAACCTTCACCTGAACATAATTTTTCAAGTATTTCTAACATTCTTTTTGTTCCAATTCTACATGGTGTACATTTTCCACAACTTTCACTTACTGTAAATTCAAGATAAAATTTTGCTAAACAAACCATACATTTTGTATCATCCATTAC
>CAKPLV010000219.1 GCA_934167735.1 uncultured Clostridia bacterium
TCATAGGTAAATTCAATGGTTCTTGAATTTGAATTGTATCTCCTGTTTTTAAAATAATTTGATTTAATATAGTTTCTTTCATATAAGTTCCTTCTTTCTATTTGGGTAAAATAAAAGCAGAAGTTGTGAGCTTCTGCCGTTTTTTAATTGGCACTAACCGGTGCCATATTAAATCTAAGTGTTTTTGAATTTGCATCTATTGTGGATTCAAGTATATAGTTTGAATCAATAATTTTATTGAGAATATAACAAACAATTGCTCCTCCAATTAGATACTTTCCATTTGGATTATTTAGAATGCTACCAATTGATTCCAAATAATATGACTTGCTAGTTGCTTTTTCTATTGAACTATTCATTTTTTTAATCCTCCTAATTAATAGTTTTCTTTAAGATAATATGTTCCCAAACCACCTAGCAAACTGCCGAAAATAAAGGTTAATGCTGGAATTCCATATTTTTTCAATGCTGAAGTTTCTTCCTTTATAATGTCTTTTTCAACAATTACTTTTGGCTCTTGTTCTACAGTATTAGGAGCTTTGATTTGAATATCTGTTTGATTTGAATCGATTTTCTTCTTCTTTTCTTTAACACAATCACATACATTCATTTTTCCAAAATGGTTTAAATAACAAACATTAATTCTATTCCCAGAAACTGAAGCAAGATTATTGAAATTAAATGCATCACTAGTTAAAGCGTGATCATTTGAAATTAGAAGTTGCTTATGATTTCTTCTTCTTTCAAATAAAGTACTTAATAACTTCATATCCGCAAAACATTCAGTATCTTTTTCTGTATCTGGATTGCTTTCAATAACAAAAAGGTCAGAGTTATCGAAAATGATATCTAATGCTTCACTGGCATTGTTTCTCTTTTTATCATTAGCAGAAAATCTAAGCTTATATAGTTCCTCAAGAACGCTATAGTGAACAATAATTTTCTTGCCATTTTTAATGAAAATTATTTTTGCACTATCAATAAAGTTGTTTAACCTAACAACATCTAATAAAGAGCATGTGTCGATATAGATTAATTCATTAGAGCTGATTTGTTGTTCGATATAATCAAGATTGTTATACATTTGTTTATCCTCCTGTTATACACTTCAATGGTGTTGCAACATCTTTTGTACACTAATAACTTACCATTATAAAAAAATCGCCTCTATGGACGATTTTTCGAATTTATAGTTTTATAGTCAAAAGAAATTTCAGAATAGATCTTTTTTGCTAATCTTATTTTGCTTTTTCCCCATGCTTTGTTAGGAACAAATGTTCTGAACACGTTAAAAATTTCGAAAAAAGTTTCCATATCTTTTAATTCTACGTTTTTAAATATCCATTCTTTTATATGCATATCGTTTTCGAATATTAATTGGACTACGGCATTTGCTTCTAAGTAAGCGCCTATAAAATTCACTACGAATGGACTTTTTGAATCAGATATAAGAAAATTTATAATTCTATCTCTTTGCATTATCAAAGGATATTCAAAAATATAGCCGCTTTGACTTAATTTTGTAAAGTTGTTAAGAACACATGTTGTTGTGTTTCCTGTATATACTAAAGCTTTAATCGCTTCTAGATGATTGTTGTTTAACTGAATATTGTCTTTTACTAACCTTGTGACTAGCTTGTAAATAAAATCAAAATTATATTTTGATTCGAGAGTGTAATATTTGATAGAATTTAAAATAGTATTCTCACCTAAATTACAATTATTTACAAGGTTTGAGAAATAATCATTATATTGTTTCGACATTTTGTTAAATCTATTGTTAGTGAAATCCTTTGTCGTTATTTTTCTATCAACTATTGATTTGACTAATTCCATATCGTGAATATTACAAATTTCCCAATATTGAAACTCTGAGTAATCATGAGAAGGAAATTGATTATTAAAAATCTTCTTCGTTTCATAATCGGGCATGTTTATATTTGAACTTAGAGATTCGCTGATTTTATTAAATCTTTCTTTTGAATATTTAATAGTTCTTTCTCTTTGTTTTCTTATAGAATCGAAATCTATATTTTTATCAAGCTTTTTTTCTTCGATTTCTTTATCTACAAAATAAGTTAATGGATGTGTTTCTGCTTGTTTTAAATATGAAAATCTACATTCAATGAAAAGCACCTGCATTATTAAATATTGCTCCTCCTATAGT
>CAKPLV010000220.1 GCA_934167735.1 uncultured Clostridia bacterium
GCTGTAACCTGCGCAGCCCAACCTTGTGCAACGGCTGGGTAATAGTTGGTGGAAGTCCACGAACCTGAGTTATCATCTATCCACAATACGCAGTCGGCAGAATGCCCTGCACTGAGTATTGCAGCGTCTCTCCACGGTGCGATGCTGACCACCTTCGACTGTCCGTTGGTAAAAATCTTCAGTTCGTCGCCGATAGTTGAAGTCAGAAGTTTAGCTGCTGAAGCGGCATCTCTCTCTTTTGCTTCTTTTATTGATTTATCTTCAGTAATAATCCAATTTTCTTGATTATTTGTTTCTATTCGTATAAATTCAGAATTTAACCCATTGTTTTTCTTTCCATCTGCATCTATCCACTTTTTAGTGATAATAACTCTTACATATTCATCAATAGCTCCAGTATTTTGCACACACATCTCTTCTTTATATTTTTTTCCAAATTGAATCATTGTTGGTTCTAACTCAAATAATTCTCCTGAAAATTCTCCTTCAGTTGTTCCATTCCATTGGTCGTCTCCTGCATAATCTCTTTTAGAAATTATCGTTCCATTTTCAACTAATGACACTCCAATATTTGAAGTATATATATCCGCAGCATTACTTTTTTTACTATTATAAGCAAAAACCATTTCCAATATTAAAATTATTGTACAAGTTATAAAAAAATACTTTTTTATTTTTTTATTCATCCTCATCTATTTCCTCCTATTTTTTTATACTACTAGACCAATCAAACTGATAACCACTTTCATTCAAATAAACTTCTGTTGTCTCACTTACTGTTATAATCTTAAAATTAGTTCCTTTTTCAATATTAGATGCACCTAATTTTAATTTTAAATCAGTTGTTTTTTCCTTTGCTTCTAGTGGTTCATTATAATATATATATCCATCATCATTTAAAGTCCAATTATCTCCTAATATGTAATCAATATTTAATGTTGACGGACATAATATTTTTAATCTTATTCCACCACTTCTATTACCAATATTCTCGCAATTCAAAGTTATAATTTGATTATTTTTATTATTAAACTGTACATTTTCATTTGTAATAATTTCACACGCATTTCCAACATAAATTCTAGCTTCTCCCACCGCTACAACATATGTAGTAAAATAAGCATAAACCTTATATATAAATATTGCTAATATTGCTAACATTATTGAGCATATAATAATTATTTTCTTTTTCATCGTTAATCTCCATTCTAATTAGTTCTTTACTTCTAATTTATCATATGTATTTTTCTGTAATACTGTTGTACTTTCATTTGTATTAAGATTTTTATAATTATAACTATTTGTAAATTCATATTGTGTTGTATTAGAAGTATCTGTTAAATTTTTCTGTAATGATGCATCTGAATCAATATTGTAACAAGCTCCACAATATTTTTCTGTTACTGTCAAAGATGTATCTTTTGGAACTAAAACATCAACAGATATTGTATTTTTTCCAACTTTGCTTATTACCCCTGATACAACATCATCATAAACAATATTTCCTTCTTTTGTTCCAAGAACTCCAAATACAACTGGATATTCTCCTAGTGTTTTATTGTATTCTGTTATATTTACTACAATTTGAATACTATAACTTACCAAATCTTCATCAACAGGTGCTTTATCTAATTTAGCAACTGTACCAGTTCCATCTACTTGATAAATTCTTTTTGTGTCTGTAAATGTAATTAAATATTTTATTGAATCTTCATTTGGAGTTAATTCATAATCTCTTTGTGCTTCTTTTTTTATAACCTTGTCTAGTTTTTCTTTAAAATCTGAATATGTTAAATCTCCATTTCTGTTTTTTCCCATTGCTTCTGCTACAGCAACACTTATCATCTTTTTTTCATCTTCAATTTCGGCATTTTCTTTTGCCATTTTTGATTTTTGAATTAATCCACTATCTCCTGTTAATGTTGCTATTGATATCGATGCTAATATCAATAAAACTACGATAGTAACAACTAATGCAATTAAAGTTATACCTTTATTCATTTTTAACTTTTTCATAATTAGTCTCCTTTTAATTTTGATATTTAATTTGTTCATCTTTTATCAAAGAATATCTAATCAATTCTTCTTTGTCTAAATTTTCTTTGTTCATGTCAATCGCTGTAATTTGATGATTATCATAAGTTGTATA
>CAKPLV010000221.1 GCA_934167735.1 uncultured Clostridia bacterium
TAAATGCTTTTATAGCAATTTTTCTTATTTCTTCTATTAACTTCTCATCTATTGGTGCTGGAATAATTGTTTTTGACTCTGGAATATTATATTTTGCATCAAAACTATAAAATTCTTCTGCAGATTTGATTATTCCTACTGTTGATGCAATTATTGGGTCTTCTCCTAAAATTGCACATTCAACTTCTTCTCCTTCTATTCCTTGTTCAACTAAAATTTTGCAATCATATTGACCTGCATTTTGAATTGCTAATTTAAGTTCATCATCATTTCTTGCTTTTTTTACACCTACTGATGAACCTGAATTTGATGGTTTAACAAACATTGGGTAATTTATTTTAGATGTAATTTGTTCTATTTTTAAATCTTCTTCTTCAAAATCATCATTAATAAAATAATATGAATCATTCTTTTTATATATGTATACATATGGTGCTTGAGCTATTCCTGCTTTATTAAAAATCATTTTTGCATATACTTTATCCATTCCAACACTTGATGCTAATACACCACATCCTACATATGGAATTTGTAACATTTCAAATAAGCCTTGTATTGTGCCATCTTCTCCACCTTTACCATGTAGAACTGGAAACACAACATCTAATTCTTTTAAAAACCAAACCAAATTATATATTTCTTCTTTTTTATCATCTTTTATTTCAAACCATTTTCCATATTTGTTTATAAATATTTTATGTATTTCATATTTGTTCTTATCTAAATTATCTATGACTGATTTTGCAGACATTTCAGATACTCCTCTTTCTGTAGAAATACCTCCATACACAACTCCTAATTTTATCATTTTATTTACCTCCTATTTATTAATAATTTCAAGATATGGTAATACCTCACTAAATATTTTTCCAGCAACTGGTGCAGCAACTCCACCACCTTGATGTCCTCCTTCTCCTGTTGGATTATATAAAGTAACTAATAATACCATTTGTGGATCATCTGTTTCTGCAACACCACAAAATGATGTTACATATTTATTGGTATTTACACCATCTTCAGATGTTCCTGTTTTTCCTCCAATATTATATCCTATAACTTTCGCATTTTTTCCAGTTCCTTCAGAAACAACACTATTCATCATATTTAAAACCTTTTCTGCATTTTCTTTTGAAATAATTTGATCTCCTGTTTCTACAGGCATTTCTGTTATTTCTCCTGTAACACTATTTTTTACACTTTTAACTATTCTGGGTTTTATATATTTCCCCTCATTTGCAATTGATGAAACAGCTGTAATCATTTGTAATGGCGTAATTTCAAATCTCTGTCCAAAGCTTATTGTTGCAAGTTCAACAGGACCAGCTTTTTCTTCTTTAACAAAAATACTATTTGCTTCACCTGGAAGTTGAATTCCTGTTTTTGAAAATAATCCAAATTTTCTTAGATATTCATAATATTTTGTTACTCCTATTTTTTGTCCTAATCCTATAAATACTGGAT
This sequence comes from uncultured Clostridia bacterium, assembly GCA_934167735.1. GTDB lineage: Bacteria > Bacillota > Clostridia > TANB77 > CAG-508 > CAG-269. The sequence continues at coordinate 1,462 of CAKPLV010000221.1, forward strand.
TGCAAGAATTCATTAATGCTTGCCTTAAACTTTGAGAACCATGTGGCCTATAATATCTCCAACATTTTATTCTTGTTCCTGCAATTTCAATTCCACCTGAACAATTGAATTCTCCTGCTCTATCTGTATCTGTTATTCCTTCTTGTAATGCTGCAGAAGAAGTTATCAATTTGAATACAGACCCAGGTTCATATGTGTCAGATATAGCTTTATTTCTCCACATTGCTTGTAAAGATTCAGTTTTAGCCTTTGAATCAAGTGTTTCCCATATACTTTTCATTTTTTCTGTATATGGTTCATATGGTGAATTCAAATCATAACTTGGATATGTAGCCATTGCCATTATATCTCCTGTTTTTGGATTCATTGCAATTATGCTTCCACCATCTGTACAAACATTATCAATACAAGCTTCTTCTAAGTATTTTTCAACTATTGATTGAATTGTCATATCTATACTTAGAACAATACTGTTTCCATCTATTGCAGAAATATATTCTTCACTTCCTAAACTAACTCCTGCTGCATTTGTTTGTCTTGCTATTTTACCATTTGTTCCTTTTAATACAGAATCATATTTTGCTTCAACTCCATCTAGTCCTTGATTATCACTTCCACAAAATCCTATAACTTGTGCAGCAAGATCACCATATGGATAATATCTTTTAGTATCTTCATC
>CAKPLV010000222.1 GCA_934167735.1 uncultured Clostridia bacterium
TTGCTCAATTAATATTTTCGTCAATCTTTAATATTAATGCTCAAAGGATCATTCCTTCCGGATTTTGCAGAGATGAATATATCCTAAATAGTAATGGCAAAGCTAATTTACAAAAATTAACAACTCATAATATATACAGCTATAATAAGATTCTTTTCTATCTTCCTACATTTAGAAATGGAAATAATAGAAGTGATTCTCAAAATATATTTTCTTCTAACTTATTAAACTTAAATAATTACAATGAAAGAGAGCTTCTTGATTATTTAAAGGAAAATAATTATTTACTAGTTATAAAAAAACATCCTGCAGAAGAAGATACTATAAAAGATATACATGATTCAAATGTATTGATATTAAATGATTCAGCGATGACTAACCAACTTATTACACTTCATGAAATTTTAAATGCTGCGGATTTGCTAATATCAGATTATTCGTCAATTTATGTTGAATATCTTTTATTAAATAGACCTGTTTTATTCCTTCAAAGAGATAAAGATGAATATCTTGATAAAAGAGGAATCATTCTAAACTCTACTGACATATGGTTTCCTGGCCCAATGCCAAATACACTAAAAGAATTTATGGAAGATATTCAAAAATTGCTAACTCAAACAGATTATTTTTCTGCGGAACGTAACAATTTTAAAAAATTAATGCTTTCCGAAAATAAAAAAATATGCCAAACACTTTTTGACTTCCTATTTGATTCAAATAATTATACTTTAAAACATAAGCCATATGTTTCTGAAACAGATCAACTAAAAAATAATTTAAAAGAGAAGGAATGTAATATTGAAAACTTAAATACTGAAATAATCGATTTGAAAAATAAAAAAAATGATATACAAGAACAAAATGACACTTTAAATAATGAAAATGCAATTTTGAAATCAGAAATAAACCATATATATAATTCAAAATCTTGGAAAATATTACAAATGTTTCAAAAAATCAAGTTGAAATTTAAGAGAAAAAAATAGCATCTCAATTTAGAGATGTTATTTTTTATATCATTAATCTTTCTATTCTTTATTCGCTTTCTGGTAATTGATCAACTCCATAAATAGGATTTTGAAGATGTAGCTCTCTTTTTATTTTACTTGTAGATATTCCTTTTGTTCGAGGCAAAAAACGTATTTCACAATATTCTTTCAATGAAATAAATTTTTCAGAATCACTCCAATCATCTCCCATAACTAACAAGTCAACTTGATACTTTTTTATATCATCTATTTTTTGACTCCAATTTTCTTCTGGAATTACTAAATCAACATATCTTATTGCTTCAAGCATTAGTTTCCTGGTTTCATAATTATGATATGCCTTTTTCCCTTTTATTTCATTAAACTCATCTGTTGATAAGCCAACAATAAGATAGTCTCCTAATTCTTTTGCTCTTTTTAGTAAATTAATATGTCCGTAATGTAATAAATCATATGTTCCATATGTAAGTACTCTTTTCATAGTTAGTCTCCTTTATGTATTATTTTTTAAATATTCTTTTGACTTCAATTTACCTGGAATGTATAAGACACTCACTAAAAATTTATTTAATAAATTTCGTATTTTCTTTATCTTTATAGTAGTTTTTGTTATTTCAGAAAACAAAATAAAATGCTTAATAACATACAACCTCTTACCAAAAGTAACCCCTTTCATATCCCTATCATTTAAAATCTCTTTGAAATACATATAATACCCAAATGGATTATTTACAAATTCCTTATCGATATTCTTCGTATATCCTTCCTCTTGATACTCACATACCATCATATACTCATTGCTACAAATCATCTTGTAATCCTTATCCATTTTATGATACATTCTAGTTTCTGTAACAAATCTTTCATTATGCTCTAATTCATATCTATACTTTTTTCTAACTTCAGTAATAAAAGCCAATGCTTTTTCGCCTGTTCCGCCTTCTTTAAAATATAAATCAAACATTGTTGTTTCTTCTTTTTTAAATGTATTTCCCATATTATTTCCATTTTGATCAATTTTTAAAAAAGCAAATGCATAAATATCTTTTCTTTCTTTGTTTTTTTCATATAAATCCTTAATTTTATCAAATGCTCCGTCTGTAAAATAATCATCTGAATCACATTCTATCCATATTTCACCTGCTACAT
>CAKPLV010000223.1 GCA_934167735.1 uncultured Clostridia bacterium
ATCTATTCTTTGAATATCAAATCTTGTTAATAATATATGATCTGTTTCTTTGTTTTCTTCTTTATATGCGTCTTCAACACTTCTTTTAGCAAGTCCAAGCATTGCATCAACTAAATCTATTGCAATAAAATTTATTCCAGGATTTTGTATTGCTGTTTTTGAAATAAATTGACCTTTTCCACATCCAAGTTCTAAATATATTGGTTTTTCTTTGTTTTTGAATTCTTCTTTCCATTTTCCTTTTAATTCTTCTGGATTATCTCTGTAAAATGTACTTGATTCTAATTCAGGTCTTGCCCATGCCTTAAACCTTATTCTCATCTAATTTCTCCATTCTAATACAATATTTTTCATATAAACTTTTAATATTTTTCTTTGTAAATGTTTTATCTATTCCGTTTTGGGATACTTGTGTAAATACTTCTAATAAAAATTGATCTATTTGTGGATGAACAACTGATGTTTTTCTTTCTTTTAAATAATAATTTAATTGTGTTTCTCTTGTCCAGTTTGGACCATTGTATATAATTCCTGCAGCCATTTTGTCACATACCATTTCTGCTGCATATTGATATGGCATAATTATTGCCTTTTCTGGCAATGATAAATCTATCCAATATTCTGGATGATGTTTATTTCTACCTTTATGATGTAACCATGCTTTTGAATAACCATTATGTTTCTTACAAACAATAATTGGGCTTTTATGCCCATCATAATATTTTACACTTTCCCAAAATTCTTCTGGAGAAAATTTAGACCAATCATGCATAAAACCTCTCCATGGAATTCCAATCTTACAACATAATTTAAAAACAATCCATTTGTGTCTTAATACTAATCTTGTATGTCTGAAAATATTTAATATATTCATTTTCCCCCCCATTTCTTGACTCTTCAGCCTTTTAATTGTATAATTTTTTTGTAAATATGTCAAGATTGGAAAAGGAATAATTATGAATTTAGAATATATAGTTACTAATAATAAATATCAAAATATTAATCAAATTTTAAAACAAGAGTTTAAAATATCTGCTAGATTACAACATAAATTAATAATTTCTCAACATGTTTATTTAAATAACACTCCTGTTGATACAAGAAGTAATGTCTCAAATGGTGATATTATTAAGGTTGATTTAGAATTTAAAGAAGATAATTCAAATATAGTTCCAACTAGAATGAATTTAGATATTATATTTGAAGATGACTCACTTTTAATTATAAATAAACCTGCTGGAATTACTGTACATCCTTCTATTTTACATTATGAAGATAGTTTATCAAATGGTATAAAATTTTATTTTGATTCAAAAAATATACATAAAAAAATAAGACCTGTTAATCGTTTAGATTTAAATACTTCTGGTCTAATTATTTTTGCTAAAAATGAATATGTGCAAGAAGATTTAATTAAACAAATGAATTCTGGTATATTCAAAAAAGAATATTTAGCTTTAGTTTGTGGTAATTTGGAAAATAATAAAGGAATAATTGATTTACCTATTGCAAGAAAAGAAAATAGTATTATTGAAAGATGTATTTCTCCAGATGGTCAAGAGGCAATAACAGAATATGAAGTGTTACAGCAATATTCTGATTTTTTACTTGTACATTGTATATTAAAAACAGGTAGAACTCATCAAATTCGTGTTCATTTTTCTGCCATTGGACATCCATTGGTTGGAGATTCTTTATATGGTAAATTATCTGATTTAATACCTAGACAAGCTTTACATAGTTATAAAATTTCTTTTATACATCCTATTACAAAACAAAATATGAGTTTTGTTTCAGATCTTCCTATAGATATAAAAAAGGTGCTTGATTTATAATCAAACACTTTTTTAGGTAAATCTGTAAGCCGGGTTCTGTCATTTAAAATAGTCATTTATCTAGGACATATATTGCTATATGCCTCAAGCCACGCAATTCAGAAGACGCCGAGCAGGCTTAATCTTCTACTTAGGTGTTGCTCCAAATGGGGTTTACACTGACCCAGCATGTCACCATGCCAGCGGTGAGCTCTTACCTCGCCTTTTCATCCTTACCTCTAAAAAATTAGAGGCGGTTATTTTCTGTTGCACTTTCCTTAAGGTTTCCCTCACTAGACGTTATCTAGCAT
>CAKPLV010000224.1 GCA_934167735.1 uncultured Clostridia bacterium
TCTTTTAATAGTTTCATATAACATTGTTCTGCTACAATTAATGGTAAACTATGTGTAAATAAATTTCTACTTATTGCAAGTAAAATCATATTTTTCTCAATATTATCTCTTGTATCTAATTTTCCAACTGAGAATTTCTCATATTTTTGATATTCGCTTACTACACTTTCCATTTTTGGATCATTTATTTTTAGTGGTAATATATTTTTAATATATTCTTCAAGTGTTTCGAATATTTTTACATATATCCATTCTTTTGTTGAATCATATATATTTGTATTGTCTGCTAGTTTTATTGAATAATTTTTTAATATTCCTTTATATAATGCATCTTGTTTAGCAATGTAAAATTTAAGGTATTTGTCTATTGTTTTTGTTTTTCCTGAATTCATTACTGTTTCTTTGTCTAATTCAATTAAATATTTTTGTTTTCTGTATTTATATTCTATATATTCGTTTTTCTTTAATTGAACTATTCCATAATATTGTGATAATGCCATACTTTCAAGTCTTGTTGCTGTTTCATTTTTTACTTTTTTGTATATTGTATCTAAAACATATTTATCTAAAGCTTCTAAATATGCAGTATAAGCTTCTTCATATTTTTTCTCATATACATCTCTTTTACTAGCATCAACATCTTCATCTTCTGATAATTCGTATGCTTTTATTAAAGCGTTTCTTTTCATCGCTATTTTCATACCATTTAAACTGATTTGTGTTGGTATTAATATTTTTGTTAGTGTATTTGTAATTTTATTAAAAAATGTTTTATCTGTTCCTACTACTCTTAAACTTCTCTCTTCCATTGTTCCTTCCTTTCTAAGTTCTGGGTAGGCAGGTTATTGTATTTTTTTAACGATTTCTTCTTCATTAATTTTTTCCTGCATTCCTATATTTTCAATAACTTCATATGTAACTGTAACTGTAATAAATTCTTCTGTTTCTTCTACTTTGGCTGATTTTCCGAAGTATATTTTTGTTTTTCATTTCCGCTTCAAATTGATTTTCTATTTTTTGTGTTCCGATCTGAATTGCTTCTTCTTTGGTATATGTTTTTGAATTTTTTTCCATTTCATAATTCGTTAGTCTTGTTACGGAAATTGGTAAATATAAGTTTGAAAATATTTTTAACTTTTTTTCTTCTACTATTGTATCATAAAATTTAAAATTTGAAATAGTTTTATAAAAATTTATTTGAAAATTATTTAATTTTATCTGATATTTATCTTCTTTTTTACCTGTTTTTACATTTTCCTCTATATTGTAATATATTTTTTCATTTTTCGAATACTGAATTATTCCTTCTACTTCACCTAAACTATGTACATATCTTATTCCCGTATATTTTCCTTCCATAGTTCCTTGAATTAATACTTGCCCTTTTTCTACTGTATCTCCTGCTTTTACAAGAGCTGTTCCATTTTGTGCAATGATTTTGGTGATTGTTCCATTTTCTTTTGCAACTATATTACAATATTCCTTTTCATCTAACAATTGTGGCACTTCTTTCGCTTTTACTACTTTTACAATTGCATTTGTTCCTTTTATAGATATTCCAATCCATGAAATATCATTTCTATCAAGTCTAATTTTATTTATTATCTCTTCAGTTTTTACTTTTGTTTTCTTCATTCCTGTTTTTAACCCTGCATTTTGAATTTCTTCCATTAAATTTTCTACTTTTAAATTATCTTCAACTTGTATTTCTATATTCCATACATAATTTGTACTAATATATAATAATGCTAAAATTATAATTAGAGAAATAAAAAATATTTTTCTTTTTCTATATTTATTAAGTAAAAAAGGAAGTCCTTTCTTTTTTTCAATATGTATTGTACATTTTAATTTTCTTGCAATTTTTACTGCTTTATAAAAATCTTCTATTCCTATATTTAAATGTAATCTTACACCTTTTTCTCTTTTTAAATTCCATATTAAAATTTTGCTTGTTGTACAAATATTTATGAATCTTTCTATATAATATCCCTCTACAACTATTCTTACATATCCTAATATATAATTAAGCAATAATCTTACAATCATTTGAACCTCCCATTATTCTGTACGTTCAATTTCAATACTTTCTATTTTTCCACTTATCTTTATATCATCA
>CAKPLV010000225.1 GCA_934167735.1 uncultured Clostridia bacterium
GTTTCCTATTCTAGCTTTATAACTATGTCCTTTAGCACATTTCCACCAGATTTTTTCATCACTTCCATATGTAACTTTTTCTGGTGTTATATCTGTGTTTTTCTCATAATCCCATTCTAATACTAGTTGTGGATGTGTTTGTTTTAGGTTTTTCTTTTTCTTCATTATATTCTCCATTTTTTACTATATATTTTCAATATATCATAAAACCTTATTATATACTTTTTTTATGCTCAAAAAAGCAAGGAAGCTTCGTAACAGCTTCCTCACTTCGACTATGTAATGACACATTTAGTCTTTACCTTTTTTATATTCTTCTAATTGTAATTGAAGCATGATATTTTTATATATTATTCAACCAAACATAGTAACTTTTTACAATTATTTTTTATGCATGTTATTTAGTATATAATCAATCATCACTTCAAGGTCACTTTTAATTTTATGCACTCTTTAATTCCAATCGCAACTTATCAGCAATCATTGCGATAAATTCACTATTAGTTGGCTTTCCTTTGGCTGCTGATATTGTATAACCAAATATGTTTTCAACAACATCTTGTTGTCCTCTTCCCCAAGCCACTTCTATTGCATGGCGAATAGCACGTTCAACACGTGATGGGGTTGTAGAAAACTTTGATGCAATTTGTGGATATAAACTTTTGGTTATTTGGTTTATAACATCTATATCATTTACTACCATTATAATTGCTTCTCTTAAATATTGATATCCTTTTATATGAGCTGGAACACCAACTTCATGTATAACATTTGTAACAAGTGCCTCAATATTTTCTTCTGATTTTACATTACTACTTGTTATTTCAATATATTGTGGTTTTGAAAATTGTTGATTTTCTCTTGAAATAAAGTTATTAGTCTGTGCTGGTTTATATGTTTTTAATTCTCTTATCCTTGTTATTAATAAATCTATGTCAAATGGTTTTACTATGTAATATTCTGCTCCAAGTTCAACAGCCTTTCTAGTTATTTTATCTTGTCCAACTGCTGATAACATTATAAATATAGGTTTTTTACTCATTTTTATCATATTCATTTTTTCTAATACACCTATTCCATCTAAATGTGGCATTATAACATCTAGTAAAACAACATCTGGCATTAATTCTGGAATTAGGTCTATAGCCTCATTTCCATCTTTTGCTCTTCCAACAACAACCATATCTTCTTGATTTTTTAAATATGTTGCTAAAGTCATTCCAAACTCTTGATTATCATCTGCAATTAAAACTGTAATTTTCTCTTTCATCATCTTTCCTCCTAATATTTTTCTGATGTAAATTTTTTACAGTTTTGATTATAATACTTTAAACAAAATAATGCAAGTATTTTTTGGAATTTTTTCCCATTTTATTTATTTTTTTCAACACATTTATTAATTAATTTTGTTCTTATTTCTTGTATTTCTTTAATTTTAAGCTTTTTTGATTCAATATCTTCTAAAAAAACTTTTTTTCTATTTTCTTCCATCTCAATAATTAATTCAACATTTTCAATATAATTCATATTTTTTATATTTATTTCATTATTTTTACAGTAATATTTAAATATTTCCAATTCTGGATAGTCTAATTTTATTTCAAATTCATATCCTTGTACTTTTTGTATATAATCTGCAATTTTTAAAGCTTCTTGTGTTGCCTCTGTATATGCCTTTACTAGGCCTCCTGTTCCAAGTAAAATCCCTCCAAAATATCTTGTAACAACTATTAGAATATTACTCAAATTATTTTTATTAATAATATTTAAAATTGGAGCACCAGCTGTACCTGAAGGTTCTCCATCATCAGAACATTTTTCAATTACCTGTGATTCTGTATTTATTTTATATGCATAGCAATGATGTTTTGCATCATAATATTTTTTCTTTATTTCTTTTATATTTTGTTCTACTTGTTTAACATCATCAACACAATATACATCTGCAATAAATTTTGATTTCTTTTCAGTTATTTCTCCACTTATATGTTTCTGTATTGTTTTAAATTCTTCCATATTAATCTATATCTCCACAATGCATTCCTGCTGTATACCCTGTAGAATATGCAATCTGTAAATTAAATCCCCCTGTATAT
>CAKPLV010000226.1 GCA_934167735.1 uncultured Clostridia bacterium
GTTCTTTATTTTTTAAATTTAAATCATCATATATATTATTCCAAAAATCATAACCAATTTCATAATTTCTAGTATTATATTCATTTGCTAAAGTCTCATATGCCTTTTTATTAATTTCTATATATTCTTTATCCATAATAATAAACTCCTATTTTATATATTCTTATTTATGTCTAAAAATTAACATTTTTATAAAGAAAACATTCTTTTTCATGTGAATAAATTACTCCTATTGCTTGTAAATAAGAATATATAATTGTAGTTCCAACAAACTTCATTCCACTTTTTTGCAAATCCTTTGAAATTGTATCAGATAACTCTGAACTTGTTTTGTCCAATTCATAAATTACCTTATTATTTGTAAAGCTCCAGATATAATTTGAAAATGTTTTATATTCTTTTTGAATCTCTTTAAATATCTTACTATTATTAATAGTTGCTTTTATTTTCAATTTATTTCTTATTATTTTTTCATTTTTTAGTAGCTCTTGTATTTTTTTCTCATCATAATTACATATCATATCAATATCAAAATCATCAAATGCTTTTCTAAAATCTTCCCTTTTATTTAGGATACATTCCCAAGACAAACCCGCCTGAAAGGATTCTAAAATAATCATTTCGTATAAATATTTATCATCATATGAAGGAATTCCCCATTCATTATCATGATATTCTATGTATTTTTCATTTTTTAAATTGCACCATTTACACCTTTTAACTGACATTGTTATTCTCCTCGGCCTAATTGAGATTTTTCTTTATTTTGTATATTTTGCTTTTGTTGATCACTATTTGTAAATTGTTCTAAACAAGTTTTACATTTTTGTAAATAGTTATTGAATTCAATTTCTGTTTCGTTCATTTTTATTCCGTCTAATTTAGGCATTTTTACACTTTTCTTTCTAAATTCTTCTTTAAGTCTAGCATTTTCCATTTGTATTCTTTTGGTAGAATTATTTATATCCATAATTTTAACTTTTGGAATAAGTGAATTGCTATCTTGTTTTTCACCAATTTTAGCAAGGATTTGTTCATCTATATTGTACATTTGACCATATTCTGACAAAAAATTATTTATTTCCTTTGTTGAGCCATTTTCTAAAACATAGTCATACAATTTTTGCATAATTTCTTCTTGATTTGTTACTTCACTATTGTCTGGCTCTATTAAATGTTTTTGTAAATTCAAATTTTGAACTATTTCATCATTTAATTTTCCTTTACCAAAAATTCGCTCAAGAATATTTATTTTTTCGTTGCTAACTTCTTGTATTCTCTTATTAATTTTTTGAGTTTTTGCATTTACGATCATTTTTTGGACTTTATTATTTAAATTTTCTACAAATTTTTTTGAATCTGCATCTTCAATTTTGCCCCATATATTTTCATTACACCTTGATAATGTCTGACTTATCTTTTCAATATCTAAGTTCCCCATATTGTTTAAATCTAGTTCAGAAATTAATTTTATATTTGCTTGTAATTGTTGTTCATCAAGCCAACCTTGATTATTATCTAATCCAAGTTTTGATGATTTATTTAATATTTGTTTTCGATTTTCAGCAATTTTTACATAATTATTATATGAATCATTTATATTACCTTTGTAAAATTCAACTTGTGATTCAATTAATTCATCTATTGTTTTCAACCCATCTTTTGTCATATATTGAATTGGCAATAAACTATGATATTCTTCTTCTCTTACTTGTCTATTATTTTCAATTAATTCTGAAATTGAAACATTCTGAGGTTCTTTAAAATAATAGCTCATTATTGCTTCAATTTCAAAATCATCACATGCAATTTCTGAATATTCACATTCAGGACTTTTACATTCTTCTTCAAGGATTTGAGGCAATTTTAAAATTTTATCACAATGTGATCTATATTGATCTTCTTCAGTATTTAAAATATATAAATCTCTAGAACTACCACACATTATGTGTTTTGGTTTTATTATATATGTTGGCTTTCCTAACCCTCCATAAAATTTACCATTATCTATTGATGTATCAAAAACCAAACTTGTAGATATAATAGGATCTCTAAATTTTCCATGTATGTATCCTTTAGCAC
>CAKPLV010000227.1 GCA_934167735.1 uncultured Clostridia bacterium
GATAATATAAATATCAAAAATAAACATGCTAGTAACACAAACAGTGTTATAGCACCTTTTTCTCCCTTATTTTTTCTCGTGTTTATATAGTTTTTCATAATTTTCTCTCCTTGTATAATACAATTATTTTATCTTAAAAACCTCAATTATATTATATATTTTTGTAGAAATTTTTTCAACATTTTAGTAACAAAAAAATACATCTTATTTGATGTATTTTTTATTATTTTATATGCATTGTTCTTCACTATCTAAAGATTTAATAATCTTATCATATTGTTCTGAAATTTCTTGTTCAGATCCATGGTTTAGATCTTCTAAATTTGTGCTTCCTGCTGATAATTCTAAATCAACATTTGCATTTTTGTTATATATTACATATGCAATATTTTCGAATTGTTCAACAACATCTTTTAAATATCTATACATGTTTGAGTATTTATCAACAACTTCTTTTTTCTCAACATCTCTACCAATTCTTTTTGCTCTTTCACGAATGTTTTGCATTGAAAGTTTTAATGTTGGATTTAAAGCAATTATACTTGGACTTACACCATGATCAATTGCGTATTGGATTTTTTCTCCAAATGCTGGTGGAGTTATAGATCCTTCATATATTATACTATTTTTTAATAATCCGTTTTCTTCTTGTTCTAATAATTCTTGTGAAAATACAGATTTTCCTGCACCATATGGTCCAACAACAAATACACATCTCTCAACATTTGGATTTTGTATTGCTCTTCTATATGCTTCATTTGTTAATACTGCCGCTGAATTTGTTATTGACATATTGTATTTTGTTCTGTTTTCAAATTTTCTTGCATAAAATGGATATACCATTTTCATTAAATCTGAATTTATGTACTTTCCGCTTCTACTTCCTTCTAATTCATTATACATTTGAAGAAGCCCATCTGTGTGCTCACTTGCAGTTCTTCTGCAATATTCTTCAATTCTTTCTTCTACAGATCCTTCAGCAAAACCTTTTTTTCTTATGCTATTAATATCTATGTTTCCCAATTTTATTACCCCTTACTTGAAAATTTTTGTTTTTTATTAATAACTAGAAATTCTTTTTATTTTATTTTCTAATTCTTTATCTTTTGATGCTTCTAATGATATTTTTTTGCCTATTACAACAAGTTCTTCAATAAATTTTTGATCTTCACTTTTTTCACTCATAATTTATTGTCCTTTCTTATTTAAAACTTTTTATCTTATTGATTTTAACATAGTTTCTAACAAATTTCAACAGAAATTTTATATATTGTATCTAAACATTGATAAATTCTCCATTAATATCAAATTTAGCATCTATTAATTTTGCTGTTTCTGCAACTTGATCACCATAACCTGTTAATGCAGCAAATGGTGCAAATTGTGCAGATCTTTGTTCTATTGTCATCCTTGGATGTTTTATAGATATATTGTGTGATAAATAAACAATGTCATCATATTTTCCCATTATCCTTTATGACCTCCTACTTGTCCATTTCTTTCTATTGTAGTAGCACCTTCTTCAAAGTTTAATCCTTTTAGAATTGCATTTTTACCAAATTTCTTTTTTATATCTACTATTGATCTTTGTAATTCTCTTTCTTTACTTTCTTTTATTGTATCATTATTATTTGTAAATAAATTCATTTGTTCAAATTTTGTTTGAGGTGTTTCTTCATTTACAACATTATTGACTGCAATATTAATTCTTCTTACTAATAGCTCTTTGTTTATGATTCTTTCATATAGATTTGTTATTGCTTCTAATATAATTCTTGATGAAGATGTATAATGATCTAAATTGATCGTACCATGTGCATGTTTTGGTATTATTCTTCCATATCTATCCTCAGTAACTTCTCCTTTATATTTATTGCTTGTAATGTTTTCTACATCATATCCTATTGTAAGTACTATTTGATTTGTAACAACATGTTTTTCTACCATATCAAGTGCTAATAATTCTGCCATTTCTTTTACTATGATTTTTGTTTTGCTATAATCATATGCACAATGTAAAACTTGCCCAGAACATATA
>CAKPLV010000228.1 GCA_934167735.1 uncultured Clostridia bacterium
AATTATTTAGAGTAATGTTATTAGAACAAGTTTATAGAGCTTTTAGAATAATGAAAAATGAACCGTATCACAAGTAAATGAGGTTTTTACTTAAATTGTAAATAAGCTTAATTAAAAGATAAATGCATATAGCATTTATTTTTTTTATTCATTGAAATATGAAAATGAAAAAAATATAATAGAAATATATGTAAAATAAATGTTTTATAGGAGTAAGTACAGATGGGTGATTTAACAACTTCAAAAATTTCAAGACAAAATATTTTAAATAATGACTATGCAATTTATGAAATTCAGAATCAGTTAAAATTAGAAGGAATTCAGTATAATACAGATATGATATTTACAAAGGAACAAATTGCAGAATATTTTAATGTAGATATTAGAACAATAGAGAGATGTATTGAGTTTAATAAAGATGAATTACAAAATAATGGATATAGAATTTTGAGGGGGGCAGAATTAAAGGAGTTTAAAAAAATAATACAATCATATGGTGGTACCGACATTAATGTCGGTAGCAAAGTAACCGTACTTGGAATATTTAGTTTTAGAGCGTTATTGAATATTTCAATGATATTAACTGAGAGTGAAAAAGCAAAAGAAGTAAGAAGTGTAATTTTAGATATAGTAATAGATGTGATAAATAAGAAGTCTGGTGGAAATACAAAATATATAAATCAGAGGGATAATGAGTTTTTAAAATCATGGTTTAATGAAGAGAATTATAGAAAAGATTTTACTGATGCGTTAAATAACTATGTGAATATGGGACCAATAAAATATGGAATGTATACAAATGTTATATATAAAAACATTTTTAAAGAAAAAGCAGATGAATATAAAAAAATATTAAATTTGAGCAAGAATGATAGAATTAGAGATACATTTTATTCAGAAATATTAGATTTAATAGCATCTTATGAAGCAGGATTAGCATATGAATTGAAGCTTAGCTTTGAGGAAAAAGGTAGAAAGCTAAATCAGATGGAAGTAGATAGAATTTTTAAAAAATTTCATGAACATCCAAGGCAAAAACCTTTATTAGATAAGGCTAGAAATAAAATGGCTAGTCGAGATTTAGTTTTTAGAGATGCATTACATTTACAACTTCAAGAATATATAACTCCACTTGAAAAAGATGATTATGAAAGATTTATAGGAGAAAAGAGTAAAGAATTACAAGAAAGATTAGAAGAAGCAAAAGATGTATTTAAGAGACTTAAGGAGTATTAATTATGCAGACTATATGCGATAAGTGGGTATATACAGATATTAAAAGATTATATGGGGTCTATGAAAAGGTAGTAGATGTTAGTGGTGGAGGAGCTAAGGGAGTTTTAGATTTTGGAAAGGTAGAAGGAATACTTGAACAAGTAAAGAATGATGACTATTATCCAGAAATTGAAGATAAATTAACTTACTTATTTTTTTCATTAAATAAATATCATTGTTTTGAGGATGGAAATAAAAGAATAGCTTTAGCATGCTGTATGGATTTTCTTTTGATTAATGGGTATGTGTTTTTAGTTTCTAGATTTGCTAGAGAGATGGAAAATATAAGCATTCATGTTGCTTCAGGAAAGGTTGATAGAAAGTTACTTTACAAAATAATTCAATCGTTAATATATGAAGATGAATATTCAGAAGAGCTAAAACTAGAAATAGTCCAAGCTATAATATAAAGTGTATTATATTAAATTTATAAATATATATTATATATATAGATAAAACTCTTACTTATGTTTATATAAACATAAGTAAGAGTTTATATTTTTAGAAGGGAGAAAATATAGAATGAAAAAAATTTATTTAAAGAAATATTTTAAAAAATTAAATAATATACCATCAGAAGTAATTGAAAGTATAAAAGCAACAATAGATATACTAAATGAAAACTATGGAGAGAATAGGGATATAGAAGCTGAGTTAGGTGGATATGTAGTTATAGTAGAAAATATTGTAGATATGGAAATACTGAAACAAGATAAGTTACAAGGGTTAGTACCAGAATATACTGATATCGTTGAA
>CAKPLV010000229.1 GCA_934167735.1 uncultured Clostridia bacterium
TTATATTCACATGGAGCGAATTACATATAAGTTACGAACTAAGTTCTCTTTCTATATTTATTATAGAATAATAAGATAAAACATTTCAATAGAATTTAAGATTAAAATTATATAAAATTAATCTTTTCATCATTTAATATAGCATCTATATATTCAATTGTGTAATCTCTAATAAATTTTTTAGGTTCTAAAACCCATTTGTTTATTTCATTATAAATTCTTTGAAATCCAATTTCTCCATATTGATTGTAAAATTCAGAATAATTAATTAAGCCTTCTTTTAAATACTCTCTATATGCAGAATTACCTACATACATTCTTTTCGATAACTTACTTCCAGACCAATCAAGAATAGTTGGTGTATAAATAATACTAGGAACATCTGTAATACCTAATTTTAAAAGAGGTTCCATATAAACTCTTAACGGCCACATTCCTGACCAGTCACCACCATCTACTATAACACTTAAAGTATTATTCAGTTTGTCAGTTTCAAGAAAATAAAGTATTTTTACTAAATATCTTAAAGGTACATTCATATCAAACTTATCAGTACTTTTACTGTCAATTTTTGTTTTATATAGTCCATGTTTAGGACATACAGATGACATTTCTAGCGAATTTTCATTTATACTTTCAATTTTTGTATTTAAAATATGCTTTTCAGTTAATCCACATTTTGGACAAGGGAATCTTAATCTTATTTCTCCATTTTTGGGATCTAAAGTATATTTTAATAAATCATAATTATTCATTACTTTTATAAGAGATTTTTTAACTAATGGATTTTTCTGATAATCATAGAAAAACAAGATTTTATAATCTATATTATCCAGTTTTTTTAGTCTTTCTAAAATATCTATAAAGTATGGCAAAAATTTATCTTTTATAGTAGTTCCTTCAACTGTAACAACAGAATCCAAGTTTTTATAATATTTATGTCCATTAATTATTTTTTCTTCACCAGTAACGCTTTCTAACAACTCTACAATTATTTTTACTGGTTTATTATAATACTCTTTTAAATGTTTAGCCAAAGCAAATGCTGAAATAAAATTTGTTAGTGTTCCAACATGCGGGTAACAATTTACTTGCGCTGAAAGCCATAAATTAATTTCTTCTTTTGCATCCATTTTATTTTTGATAATTTCTGCTAAATCGTCTATAACATAATTCATTCCTGCAAGAGGATAATACACATTTTTCATAATTTAATCACCTCCTTAATTTTTTTGTAATGTATCCGCACTCAACTATACTATATTTTTTCTGCGATGTATATAATTTATCTTTTTCATCAAATTCTTTTGTTTGTTCCATTTCTTTACAAGTCATTGCAAAATTGTTTTCATAGATTTGATTGTGAGAATTAACAAACTCAATATCATAACATTCTTGCAGTTTTAAATAATTAAATATAATGGGATAATTTTCTAAATTTAGATAGCATTGTGGAATTGTAAAATGTTCATCTAATTTTTTCAGTGTATCAACATGAACAGGTGTTTTAAATAATGTGAAACTTTCAATTGGAATTGCAAATTTTTCACCACCATTTAAGCATGATTCTATTCTAGAATAAATTACACTATTTACATCATAATTTTCAATTATTTGATCCATATGAATTGGTTTTCCTAGTTGCATTATGCCAATAACTTTTTTTACTGGCGAACTTAAATATAAATATGCACAAGTTGGTTCGTCACAAAATCTTTTCCTATATTCATATTTCTTTATATCATACAAAATAGGTCGAAAAAATTCAGGGCGAAAACTTAAAAATATATTCTTTTTTTGATTCATCTAATCATCTCCTAAAAATTTTTGAATAAGTTAATGATTTTATATTTCTATTATATTATATATCAAACTATATTTCCACATTTTAACTCAAATTGTTTATTTATTATTAAAAAGGGTTTGGATTTTTTCCCACATCCGAATTTGTACGGGAGTACAAATTCAGTGCTGGCTAGACAAGAATATTACTCCCAAATTAAGAAAAATATAAAAAGAG
>CAKPLV010000230.1 GCA_934167735.1 uncultured Clostridia bacterium
TCTCCATGATGTGCTTCTACAGCATTTATTACTAGTGGATTTTCTTTATATTTCTTTAATATATCTACACCTATTTGTACATGTGTTCCTTCCATATCATGATCTAATGCTTTTCCAATATCATGTAATAAACCAGCTCTTCTTGCAAGTTTAGGATCTAATCCTAATTCTTCTGCCATAATTCTTGCTAAGTTTGATACTTCTATTGAATGGTTTAATACATTTTGACCATAGCTTGTTCTATATTTAAGCTTTCCTAGTAATTTTACAAGTTCAGGATTTAATCCTATAACTCCTGCTTCTAATACAGCTCTTTCTCCTTCTTCTTTAATAGTTTCTGATAATTCTTCCTTAGCTTTTTCTACCATTTCTTCAATTTTAGCTGGATGAATTCTTCCATCATCTATTAATTTTTCTAGTGCAATTCTTGCAACTTCTCTTCTTAATGGATCAAAACCTGATAAGATTACTGCTTCAGGTGTATCATCTATTATTAAATCAATTCCTGTTAATGTTTCTAATGCTTTTATGTTTCTACCTTCTCTACCTATTATTCTTCCTTTTATGTCGTCTGAAGGAAGTGGTACGATTGATACTGTTGTTTCTGCAGAATGATCTGCTGCACATTTTTGAATTGCATAACTTATTACTTCTTTAGCATTTTTTCCTGCTTCCTCTTTTACTTTTTGTTCTAAGTCTTTGATTAATGCTGCCTTTTCTCCTGTTAATTCTTCTTCAACAGCTTTTAATAATTGGGTTTTTGCTTCTTCTTTAGTTAGTTTGGCAATGTCTTGAAGGACTTTCATTTGTTTTTCATATAGTCCTTGTATTTCTTGCTCTTTTTCTTTTAAACTTTCTTGTTGTCTTTCTAATTCTCTTTCTTTTTTCTCAAAGTTGTCTGAACGTCTTTCTAAGTTTTCTTCTTTTTGGATAATTCTACTCTCTTGTTTTTGTATTTCGCCTCTTCTTTCTTTAATCTCTTGATCTAATTCTGTTCTAGCATTCATTATTTCTTCTTTTGCTTTGAAAATTTCTTCCTTTTTTAGGTTTTCTGCTTCTATTTTTGCTAGTTCTACTAATCTTTCTGCTTCTTTTTCTGCACCTTCAATTTTAGATTCTGCAATTTTCTTTCTTATTGTCATACCTACTGGTATTCCTATTGCTAATGAGATTAAGACAGCGGCTACTATGATTAGAGTTTCCATAATCATACACCTCTTTCTTATTTTATTTTCAATGTTCGAATAAATATATGTTTTTCTATTTTTTATTTTTTATATATTTTTTCAACCATTTATATTTTATAATTATTATTGTTAACTGTCAAGTGTTTTATAGAAAAATATGAATAGTGCTTCATCTATTTTACGTAAAAAACACAGGTATTTTGTTTACCTGTGCTTTCTTACTATTTTGATAGATAGTATCTTTCTTTTCCATTTACTGTTGTTGTTCTTATTAAATATCCGTCTGCTCTTGCTGTTACTGTTCCTTGTACTGCTGATGCTCCATTTATCGTTCCATCATAGAAGTTTAATGTTCCACTTGTTTCTATTCCGTATGTTCCTCCTTCTATTGTTAGAATATCTTGACTTACTGTTCCATCATTTTCTCCTAAAGTTAATGTTCCTGAGTTCTTTATTGCTATTCCTGTTGTACTTGATATTTTTGCTACATTCATTCCACTACTATCTATTATTTTTAAGTTTCCTTTGTTTTCTATTGTTATATCTAGGTCTGAACTTATTGTTTTTCCATTCATATCTAATATTATGTTTTGTCCTTCTTCTATTGTGAATTTACTTATTGTTATTATTCCATTTGTTAGCTTTATAGTTTGTTCTTCATCAGTTATACTATTTATTGCTGATTGTAAGTTTGAGAAGTCTATTCCATTTACTTGAGCAACTGTTTGTATTGTTCCACTTAATGCTAAGTAATCTACCATATATTCTCCTTCTGTTTTAGTTACAACTGTATATCCTGTTTCTGTATGTGTTACAAATCCTTGAGTTGA
>CAKPLV010000231.1 GCA_934167735.1 uncultured Clostridia bacterium
CTACTTCTGGCATTTCTTTTCTTATTCTTTTCAGAATATAATTACAGATTTTATCTATCATTTAAATACCTCACTTATTCTTTATGGCTATAAAATATCATATTTTTGATTAGCTATCACAAAAGTTATGTGAAATGCCTATTTTTTATATATAAAAAATATTTTTTTGATTTTCATGAACGATTTAGGCACTTTCGCGAAAAAAAAAAAGAATCCATTATAATTTGGATTCTTCTACTTTTCTTAATATACACCATGTTCCATTACTTTCTGGTAATTGTTTAAATGTCATTAGTTCTTTTGTTATTGGATGTTCAATTGTTAATTCATAAGCCCATAAAGCTATTTGTTTTCCTGTTCCTCTGTTTCCATATTTTTGATCACCAAATATACTGTGTCCTGCATGTGATAATTGAACTCTTATTTGATGATGACGACCTGTATGTAAATTTACTTTTATAAGTGATAAATTTTTAACTTCATTATATGCTAATACTTCATAATCTAATTCTGCTAATTTAGCATTTTTCTTTGTTTCACTTACAACTTTACTCATATTGTTTCTTTCTTCTTTATATAAATAGTCTTTTAATATTCCTTTTTCATTTTCAAATTTACCATCAACAACTGCTAAATATTTTTTCTTAAATATTTTTTCTCTTACTTGATTACTTAATCTTGATGCTGCTTTTGATGTTTTTGCAAATACCATTACACCACCAACAGGTCTGTCTAATCTATGTACTAAACCAAGATACACATTTCCAGGTTTATTATACTTTTCTTTCAAGTATTCTTTTATAATTGTTAACATATCTTCATCTTCTGTTTTATCAGCTTGTGATGGTATATTAGGTTTCTTTTCTACAACTATTATATGATTATCTTCAAATATTATTTTTAATTTTTCCATTTAGTTTTCCCATCTTCCATATATTCCACATGGTAGAATTAATTTTGAATTTTCCATAGGTAAACCTATTTCTCCAGAAGATACCTTTCCTTTTCTTTTTATTGTTAAATTTAATATATTTTCTAATACTTTACTTGAAATTCCTGTAGTATATGAATTGATTAAGAAAAATAATGGTTTGTCTGATAGTACTTTTGTACATAATTCCACTAAATCATATATATTATTTTCAAATTGCCAAACTTCACCATTTGCTCCTCTACCATATGAAGGTGGATCCATTATTATTGCATCATATTTATTTCCTCTTCTAATTTCTCTATTAACGAATTTAACTACATCATCAACAATATATCTTACTGGTCTTTTTTCTAGTCCTGATGAGATTATATTTTCTTTAGCCCATGCTACCATTCCTTTTGAACTATCTACATGACAAACTGAAGCACCTGCTGATGCACATGCTACTGTTGCACCACCTGTATATGCAAATAAATTTAATACTTTTATTTCTCTTTTTGAATTTTTGATTTTATCAATCATCCAATCCCAATTAACTGCTTGTTCTGGAAATAAACCTGTATGTTTAAATCCCATTGGTTTTATATTAAAAGTTAAATTTCCATATTTTATTTGCCATTGTTTAGGCATTTTTTTAGTATATTCCCATTCTCCTCCACCTGTTTTGCTTCTATGATATACTGCATTAACACTTTTCCATTTTTCTGGATAACTTTTTTGTTTCCATATTATTTGAGGATCTGGTCTTACCAAAACAACATTTCCCCATCTCTCTAATTTTTGTCCATCTGCCATATCTATTATTTTATAATCTTGCCATTTTTCAGCTACTTCCATTTATTTCATTCCTTTCCACTTTTACTATTATACAATATTAGAGGCTTTTTTGCAATGTTAATTGTCTTTTTGTTTCTTTATATCCAATGTCATATAACTCAAATATTTTACTATTATCTAATAATGCAACTTTTTTTAATGGTATTGTTATTAATTTGTCTATTCCATTCTTCTCGTAAATAGATAATTCATGACATAATAAATTCACAGATCTTGTTGCAACATCAATCATATTAATAC
>CAKPLV010000232.1 GCA_934167735.1 uncultured Clostridia bacterium
ATATATATATATATACAGTGCCAAGGGTTTTAGAGTTTTATTACATTTATGTGTCTTTTTTGTTACATTTATATTGTTGAAAAAATTCAAATAATATAATACAATGTTTTCGAGGTGTTTTTATGAATTTTGAAACTTTAAAAAATAAATATATTAATCTTATAGAACAATTTAATTTTGAAAACTTTGAAGAAAAGATTGAAGTCCACTGTCCATTAAGAGTTAATCTTTCAGCTGGCTGGAATGATACTCCCCCTTATTGTAATGAGTTAGAAGGATATACTTTAAATGCTTCAATTTTACTTAATAATCAATATCCAGTTCATGCAACAATAAGGAAGCTTGACGTCAAAAAAATTATTTTAAGGAATTTGGATATACACAAAAATATTGAAATAACCTATATGAATGAACTATTAGAATGTGATTCACCAGAAAAGCCTTTTGCATTATCTAAAGCTTCAATTTTAGCTTCTGGTCTTATTCCATATGATACAAATTTTGATTTATCAACTTTTTTTGATAAATATGGTGGATTCGAACTTTCTACAAATGTAAAAGATATACCTGTTGGCTCTGGACTAGGCACAAGTAGTGTTTTGATTTTTACTTGTATAAAAGCAATCCATTTGTTCTGTAAACATATAATTTCAAATGAAGATTTATTTCATATGACTGCATGTGCAGAGCAAATTATGACAACTGGTGGTGGATATCAAGATCAAATTGGTGCATGTGATTCTGGTTTTAAATTAATACATTTTGAACCTGGATTTTATCCAAAAATTAATTGTGAACATATCCAATTATCAAGTACTATTCAACAAGAATTAAATAATAGATTTGTCTTTATATATACTGGAAAAACTAGAGTTGCTAAAAATTTGTTATCACACATTATGTCTAACTATATGAATAATGATAAACAAACACTTTCTACACTTAAGGATATTGGAATTGTTTCTAAAAAAATGCGAAATAATTTGATAAATGATGATTTAAAAGCTTTTGGAATAAATATGATTAAAAGTTTTGAACTTAATATTGATCTTAATCCTGATTTTTCAAATAAAGAAATAAATAGTATTATAAATTTTGCTTCTAATTTTATTGATGGATATATGCTTTCAGGTGCTGGAAATGGTGGGTTCTTAACTTTGTTATTAAAACCTGATATTGATAAACAAACTTTTATGAATTCTTTTAATTCTAATTTTGAGGGTTCTGACTTTAATTTTTTTAATTTTGAATTTTTATTTTAACTATTAAAGCTCCGTGTTTTGCACAGAGCTTTTGTTTATTTTTATAGTTTTGCAACTTGTAGTTATCAAATTTTCTTGCTCCATCAGAATAACATTATGATACCAAGTAATTTTTGCAAGAACCTCTTGCAAAAACTTTTCATCTTGATATTCATCAACAAATTTTCTCATATATTTTAGATTTCTTACATAAAAAACTTTTATTTCTGGAAATTCCATTCTTAAGTCCATTGATAAATTATCTTGATCCAGTATTATAGAAAAATAAATAATATTTTAAATTTTGAATTTTTATATTATTTATTTTCTTCTTCAATAATATCAATATGCAAATTTAGATCTTCTTCTGTTGGTAATACTTCTAAAATGTCTTTTGGTAATACCTTTGATATTTCGTAAGAACTAACTCCTATTGGTTTATTAATATCTCTTAATGAATACTCAACTGAAAACCTTGTTTTTTCTCTGCATAATATAATTCCAATTGTTGGATTATCACTTTCTGTTTTTATTAAATCATCAACTGCTGATAAATAAAAATTTAATTTTCCAGCATATTCTGGTTTATACTCTGTATTTTTTAATTCCACTACTATATAGCAATGTAATTTAGTATGATAAAATAACATATCTATAAAATAATCTTTATCATCTACTGAAATTTTATACTGATTTCCTACAAAACTAAAACCATTTCCTAATTCCAACAAAACCGTTTTTATTTTCTCCACCATTGCCTTTTCTAAT
>CAKPLV010000233.1 GCA_934167735.1 uncultured Clostridia bacterium
ATCTATACCAGTAAATATTGAAAGTAGTAAAAAAATGGGAGTACCTGATGATATTGCAGAAACAACAATACCATTAGGAACAAGTTTTCATAAAGATGGATCAATAATAGGTTCAGTATTTAAAATCATGTTTTTAGTTTGTTTATTTGGAACAAGTTTATCAACACCAGGAGAAATATTAGGAATTCTTGGAGTTGCACTATTAGCTAATTTATTAGTAACAGCAGTACCAATTGGTGGTGGAACAATATCTGAAATGTTAATAATAAGCATGTTAGGATATCCAGTTGCAGCATTGCCAATACTAACAATAATAGCAACAATAATAGATGCACCTGCAACAATGCTAAATGTGGTTGGAGATACAGTATCTTCTATGATGGTAACAAGGATAGTTGACGGAAAAAAATAAAAATTATAAAGGAATAAAGGACAAGAAAAAACGATATAGTTTATAGCTATATCGTTTATTTATTTCTTGCTAAAACTAAAAGACTTTGATATAATGCAACTGAATGAAAATGCAATGCATTTTTTTAGTAAAGGAAAAATATAAATATCTTAGGAGGAGTAAAGTATGGAAAATCAATGTCAATGTGACAAAAAGGACGAATTTATAGAAAAAATGTGTGAAAAATATAAACCTATAAAAGATAATTTAATTCAAATGTTAAATGAAGTACAAGAACATTATGGATATGTTCCAATGTATGTACAAAAAGAATTATCAGAATATCTAAAAATACCTATGGCAGAAATATATGGTGTTGTAACATTTTATTCAAGATTCACATTAAAGCCAAAAGGAAAATACAGTATATCTGTGTGTTTAGGAACTGCATGTTTTGTAAAAGGTTCACAAAAAATAATGGATAGACTAAAAGATAGATTAAAAATAGAACCAGGAGAAACAACAGCAGATGGAAAATTTTCCATAGAAGAAACAAGATGTGTTGGTGCATGTGGCTTAGCACCTGTATTTACAGTTAATGGGGAAGTATATGGAAAAGCAACTGTTCAAAAATTAGATCAAGTATTAGATGAATTGATGAAGGGGGAATAAAATGAAAACTGTAGAAGAAATACATCAAATAAGAGAAAATAAAAGAGCTGAATTAGATTTAAGAATAAATATAAATGCAGACACAAGAGAAAAACATATACTAGTATGTCATGGAACTGGCTGTACATCATCAAAATCACCTAAAATTTTAGAAAATTTTAGAAAAATATTAGAAGAAAAAAACATACAAAATGTTAGAGTAATAATGACAGGTTGTTTTGGTCTATGTGCTAAAGGTCCAATAGTAATAATCAGACCAGAAGATACATTTTATTCAAATGTAACACCAGAAGACTGTGAAGAAATAATTCAAAAACATATAATAGAAGGAAATGTTGTAGAAAGATTATTATGCAAAGATATAGATGGAAGCATAGTAAATAGATTAGATGAATTAAATTTCTATAAAAAACAAAAAAGAATTGCATTAAAAAATTGTGGAATTATAGATCCAGAAAATATAGATGAATATATTGCATTTGATGGATATAGAGCATTAGAAAGAGTGCTAAGAGAAATGACGCCAAATGAAGTAGTAGATACAATAACAAGATCAGGATTACGTGGACGTGGTGGAGCAGGATTCCCAACAGGTAAGAAATGGGAGATAACAAAATCTTATGAATCAGATCAAAAATATGTTGTATGTAATGCAGATGAGGGAGATCCAGGGGCATTTATGGATAGAAGTATATTAGAAGGGGATCCTCATTCAGTACTAGAAGCAATGGAAATAGCAGGATATGCAATAGGTGCAAACAAAGGATATATTTATGTAAGAGCAGAATATCCAATAGCTGTTAAAAGATTTCAAAAAGCAATAGATCAAGCAAGAGAATATGGACTACTTGGAGAAAATATTTTTGATACAGGATTTGCATTTGATGTTGAAATAAGATTAGGTGCTGGAGCATTTGTAT
>CAKPLV010000234.1 GCA_934167735.1 uncultured Clostridia bacterium
ATCAACAGCAGATGCATTTGTAATGGTAGGTGCAAAAATTGTTTTTGTTGATGTAAATCCTGATACAATGAATATTGACGAAAATCTAATAGAAAAAGCGATAACAGACAAAACAAAAGCTATTGCAGTTGTACATTATGCAGGAATATCTCCTGATATGGATAAAATCATGAAAATAGCAAAAAAACACAATTTAAAAGTTGTAGAAGATGCAGCACAAGGTGTTATGTCTAAATATAAAGACAAATATTTAGGAACAATTGGAGATATAGGATGTTACAGTTTCCATGAAACAAAAAATTATAGTATGGGTGAAGGTGGAGCTGTTATAATAAATGATCCAGAATTAATAGAACGTGCAGAAATAATAAGAGAAAAAGGAACAAACAGAAGTAAATTCTTTAGAGGACAAATAGATAAATATACATGGGTTGATTATGGTTCATCATATTTACCAAGTGAATTAAACTGTGCATATTTATTACCACAATTAGAAATTGCAGAAGAAATAAATAATGAAAGATTAGAAGCTTGGAATTATTATAATGAAAATCTAAAAGAATTAGAAGATAAGAAATTAATAAAAAGACAAATTGTTCCAGATTATGCAACACATAATGCACATATGTATTATATTAAATGTAAAGATCTTGAAGAAAGAACAGAATTAATAAGTTATTTAAAAGAAAATGGAGTACAAACAGTATTTCATTACATACCTTTACATAGTTCACCTGCTGGAAAGAAATATGGAAGATTCTTTGGAGAAGACAAATACACTACATCAGAAAGCGAAAAACTTGTTAGATTACCAATGTATTATGGATTGAAAAAAGAAGATCAAGAAAAAGTTGTAAAAGAAATTATTAAATTTTACAACAAATAGGAGTACAATATGAAAAATAAAATAGTAATAATAGGGGCAAATAATTTTCAACTGCCATTAATATTAAAAGCTAAAAGTTTAGGATATGAAACTCATGTTTTTGCTTGGAAAGAAGGAGCTGTAGGTGCAGAATATGCAGATTATTTTTATCCTATTAGTATAGTTGAAAAAGATGAGATACTAGAAAAATGTAAAGAAATCAAACCAGATGCAGTTATATCGGTTGCATCTGATTTGGCTACATTAACAGTTAATTATTTGGCTGAAAAATTAAATTTAACAGGAAATAGTTTAGAATGTACTAAAATTTCGACAAACAAATATGAAATGAGAAAAGCATTCAAAAATGCAGGTGTTGCAGTACCTCAATTTGTAGAAGTTGATGAAAATACTAAATTAGATGAATTTGAATTTAAATATCCTGTTATAGTAAAACCAACAGATAGATCTGGAAGTAGAGCAATAACAAAAGTCCTAAAGCAAAGTGAATTAAAAAAAGCTGTTAAAGAAGCAACAAGTGTATCTTTCGAGAAAAAAGCAATTATAGAAGAATATATAGATGGAAATGAATATAGTGCTGAATGTATTTCATATAAAGGAAAACATCAATTACTTGTAATAACAAAAAAAGAAACAACAGGAGCACCACATTTCATAGAAACAGGACATACACAACCAGCAGGACTTGATGAAGAAACAAACAGAAAAATAGAGAAAGAAATATATAAAGCATTAAATAGTTTAAAAATTGAAAATGGAGCTTCACATTCAGAATTTAAAATAAATAGTAAAGGAGAAGTCAGAATAATTGAAATTGGTGCAAGAATGGGTGGAGATTGTATTGGATCAGACTTGGTACAAATTTCTACAGGTTATGATTTCTTAAAAATGGTAATAGATGTAGCACTAGGAAAAGAACCACAAATAGTTAAAACAACAAAACCAAAAAAAGCAGTTATTAAGTTTATCTTTACTGAAGAAGATTTAGAAAAATTGCAAAAAGTAAAACAAGAACATCCAGAGCAAATTTATTACATAAGCCCAATAGATGAAATAAATTCACACAAAATAATAGACAGTTCAACAAGATTTGGAT
>CAKPLV010000235.1 GCA_934167735.1 uncultured Clostridia bacterium
TCATTTTTTAATAAATCTACATAATTAATTATTGATGTTAATGGTGTTTTTAAATCATGTGATACATTTGTAATTAATTCTGCTTTTAATCTTTCACTTTTTATTCTTTCTTCAACAGCATTTTCAAGTCCATGTGATATGTCATTTATATATTTTATTGAGTTTTGATAAATTCCATCAAATTTTGAGCTATCAAGTACTGTTTGATTGTTTCCTTCATACATTTCTTTTAATTTATTTTCTATTTTTGAATATTCTTTTATAAGTGTAAATATTTTATATATTATGAAAAATAATATATAAAGAGCATATGCTAAGAAAATAGCCAAATTGTTTGTAATTTCAAATATAAATATTCCCATTAATATAGCTACAATTGTATATGCAAAAATTCGTAAAGCAATATTAGGTGAATATGATATTGTATTACAAATTTTTTTAATTTTATTAATTATCATCTTTGTAAAACAGCCTATTATTGTTGTTTGTATAAAAGTTTTTGATTTTATTCTTTTTATTATAGTGTGTACAACAGTCGTAATTAATGCATACAAAACAAAATATACCATAATAACTACTGAAATTAATCCTTTGCAATTATCAATAATACTATATCCATTTACAAATGGTATTGTTACACAAGCACCTACACATAAATCAACAAAAATAACTGCTTCTAAAGGTATTTTATCAAAATCATTGATAACTATTCCTTCTTTTCCATTTTCATGTCCTATTGATATAATTAAATATAAAACAATTAATATTATTAATATAGCACTAACAGGAACAGCTATATAAATATAATTTTGGAGTTCATCTATTTTATTTACTATTTCAGATGCCATTAAACTTTTTTGATCTGCAAATTTTTCTACAAATGAACTATATATTTCATAATCATCTATTTTAGTACTAATTTTCTCTCCTGTTTGTATAGAGTAATATGTTATTTCAAATTCACTAAAATATTGAAGACCTTTTTTGTTTATAATATCACTATCTGATTCGATTTTACCATTTATAATTTTTACCTTTTTAGAATCCGGATTGTCTTGAATATATTTTTTTATTGACTCTATTGTGTTTGTTTCTGTTGTTAATTCAACATTTGTTATTACTTTGTTTTTGTATTTTATTAAATAATATTCACCTTCAATTTTATAATTATTTTTATAAAAATATATTGTATTATCTCCATCTACTATATAATCATAATCTGCATTTCTATATATCAAATTTCTTGATGCATTTAATAGTGTAGTCATATAATTTCCTAGAAACACATTTGATTTAAAATATTCTTTTTCATTATAATAATCAGAACTCTTTATTCCTGAACTTATAAATGAGATAATGATTACTCCAATCAAAAATGGTAATAATATATAACAAATAGTTCTTAATATTTTACTTTCTTTCATTAATATCCTCCAATGTCTTCTATTTTATATCCAACTCCCCATATAACTTTTAAATATCTTGGTTCTTTTGGATTTATTTCTATTTTTTCTCTTATATGTCTTATGTGTACAGCAATTATGTTTTCTGCTGCATAACTTTCTTCATCCCATACATTTGTGTAAATTTCTTCAATTGAATAGACTTTTCCTTTGTTTTTGGTTAGGAATAATAAAATATTGTATTCTGTTGGGGTAAGTTTAGCTTCTTTACCATCTACAGTTACTTTTTTTAATTCATCATTTATTATTAGCCCACCACTTTGAACAATATTTTTCTTTTCTTCATTTGTACTAAATTTGGTACATCTTCTAAGTAATGCTTTTACTCTTGCAATTAATTCTACTGGATTAAATGGTTTTGTAATATAATCATCTGCTCCATAATTTAGTCCATTTATTTTATCTATATCTTCTGATTTTGCTGATAGTAAAATAACTGGAATGTTTTTATCTTTTCTTATTTCTTCTAATGTTTCTATACCATTTTTCTTTGGCATCATTATATCTAATATTAT
>CAKPLV010000236.1 GCA_934167735.1 uncultured Clostridia bacterium
CAATTGCATGTGAAATATCTCCAATTCTATTTCCTTTTCTAGCATATTTTATTCCTTCAAAAAATGCTTGTTTTGTAACTTCTACTAATCTTTTGGCTTCTTTTGAAACATTTCCAACTAAAAATGTTCTAGCAGCATCTCCATTATATCCATTTTTTAATGCTACTAAGTCAACACTTACTATATCTCCATCTTTTATTACTCTTTTACTTGATGGAACTCCATGGATTACCTCATCATTTATAGATATACATGTTGAAGCAGGATATGGTGGAACACCTCTTATTCCTGGATCATATCCTTTTTCAGCTGATATTGCACCATATTTTTTCATTGTTTCTTCTGCAATTCTATCTATATCTGCCGTTGTCATTCCTGGTTTTATTGCATCACCGATTGCTTTGTGTGTTAATGCAGTAACTCTTCCTGCTTCTCTCATTAATTCAATTTCTTTTTTTGATTTTATAGTTACCATTTTAATGGCCTTCTTTCTAATTTACATTTCTTTTATTGATTTAACTACTTCTTCTGCAACATCTTTTCCCATTCTATTAATAGATACACTTACTGTTTCTTGTCTTAAAACACCTTTTTGTTTATAAAATTCTACTAATGGACTAGTTTTTTCTTCGTATATTTCTAATCTTCTTTTGATTGCTTCTGGATCTGAATCATCTTCTCTTTGTTTTAATGGTGATCCACATTTATCACATATTCCCTCTTTTACAGGTGGATGTAATTTTATATTATATGTTGCTTTACATTCTTGGTTTGTGCACACTCTTCTTGTTAACATTCTGTCTATTAATTCATCATGTGGTGTTACTAAATTAATAACTAAGTCAACTTTCTTTCCTTTTTTTGCTAACATTTCATCAAGTTTTTCTGCTTGTTCAATTGTTCTTGGGAATCCATCTAATATTGCACCATTTTTTGCGTCTTCCCATGTTAATCTATCTTCTACCATTGGTACTGTTACTTCATCAGGTACTAAATTTCCTTTTGAAATATATTTGTTTGCTTCTATTCCTAATTCTGTGTTTTCACTGATGTTTTTTCTGAATATATCTCCTGTAGAAATTTGTGGTAATCCTGTTTTTTCACTGATTAACCCTGCAACTGTTCCTTTTCCTGTGCCTTGTGCACCTAACATTATAATATACATAATTCATTCTCCTTTACTGAAAACTATTCTTTTGAAAATTTTTGCCTCTAAAAAATCATTAGAGGCATTTTCCGTTTTTTCTCCTTTATTTTAGCCTATTTTTCCAGTTTTGTCAATGGATTTAGGCAAAAAAAGAATCGGTTTCTTCATCTTTTATGACAAAAGAAAACCGATATCTTTTTATTCTAGAAATCCCTTATAATGTCTCATTATTAATTGAGATTCTAATTGTTGAACTGTTTCAAGTGCAACACCTACTACGATTAGTATAGATGTACCTCCAAATGAAACATTCAAACTTGTAAATCTAAGTAACATTGGTAAGATAGCAATTAAAGCTAAGAATAGTCCACCAAAAATTGTTAACTTTGTTATTATTGATGATAAATATTCTGTTGTTGGTTTTCCTGCTCTAATTCCAGGGATAAATCCACCATTTTTCTTTATATTGCTTGATACTTCTGCAGGATTAAATGTTGCATATGTATAAAAGAATGTAAATCCTATTATTAATAGTAAATACACTATTGCATTAGCAATTGAATATCCAATTCCTACACTAGATGATGATGTTGCTAATGAAAACTTATATAATCCACTTAAAAATCCTGTTAATGTACTTGTATCTTTTACAAATATTGATATTATCATTGCAGGAAATGTCATAAATGATGAAGCAAATATTACTGGCATAACACCTGCCATTACTAGTTTTAATGGTATATGTGTATTTTGTGCTCCAACCATTTTTCTTCCTACTACTTTTTTAGAATATTGTACAGGAACTCTTCTTTCTGCTTGTTGT
>CAKPLV010000237.1 GCA_934167735.1 uncultured Clostridia bacterium
ACATTCTTTACCCAACACAAAAAACAATGGATAGTTTAATGAAACTAGAACTACCAGCAGGTGTTGATATCGAAATAAAAAACTAGTTTCAATAATATAAACCAAGCTGGTCGCTTACCAGCCAATAGTTAGGAGGATATAAAATGAAAAAAGCATTAATAGGAAAAAAAGTTGGAATGACACAAATATTTGATGAAAACGGAACAGTTATTCCAGTAACAGTTATAGAAGCAGGTCCATGTGTAGTAGCTCAAATCAAAACATTAGAAAATGATGGATATGAAGCTGTACAATTAGGATTTGGAGAAGTTAAAGAAAGTAAAGTAAATAAACCAGAAAAAGGACATTTTGCTAAAGCAAAAATAGCTCCAAAGAAACATTTAAGAGAATTCAGATTAGATTCAATTGAAGGAATAAAACTTGGAGACGAATTAAAAGCAGATATATTCGAAGCTGGAGAAAAAGTAGATATACAAGGAACATCAAAAGGAAAAGGATTCCAAGGTGTTATAAAAAGACATGGTCAACATAGAGGACCAATGGGACATGGATCAATGTATCATAGAAGACCAGGTTCAATGGGACCAACATCAACACCAGGAAGAGTATTCAAAGGTAAAAAATTACCAGGACATATGGGAAATGTTACAATAACAATCCAAAACTTAGATGTTGTTACTGTAGATACAGATAAAAATGTAATATTAGTAAAAGGTAGTGTTCCAGGAGCTAAAGGAGCTATCTTAAAAATAAAATCAGCTGTAAAAGCTCAATAATAAAAGAAAAGGAGGAAATACGAAATGCCTAAAGTAGATGTATATAACATGCAAGGTAAAAAAGTTAGTGATGTAGAATTAAATGAAGCTGTATTTGGAATTGAACCAAATGAAAATATTGTACACAGCGTATTAGTAAACTACTTAGCTAATCAAAGACAAGGTACACAAAGTACTAAAACAAGAGCAGAAGTTCGTGGTGGTGGTAGAAAACCATGGAGACAAAAAGGAACAGGTAGAGCTAGACAAGGTAGTATACGTGCACCACAATGGATTAAAGGTGGTATAGCATTAGGACCAAAACCACGTTCATATAAATACAGAGTTAATAAAAAAGAAAGACAATTAGCTATCAAATCTTTATTAAGCTCAAAAGTATTAGAAAACGAATTAACAGTTCTAGACAAATTAGAAGTTAAAGAACCAAAAACAAAAGTTATGGTAAAAGCATTAGCAGATTTAAAAATAGAAGGAAAAACATTAATAATCTTAGCAGATAAAAATGAAAATGTTTCATTATCAAGTAGAAATATAGAAGGTGTTAGAATAATAGAATTAAACACAATAAATGTATTTGATTTATTAAACTGCAACAAACTAATTCTACCATTAGATACTGTTAAGAAATTAGAGGAGGTGTATGCTTAATGTTACCAGAAGAAATCATAATAAGACCAGTAATAACTGAAAAAAGTAATGATGAATTACAAGCAGGAAAATACACTTTCGAAGTTAACAAAAAAGCAACAAAAGTTGAAATAGCAAAAGCTGTTGAAAAACTATTTGAAGTTAAAGTATTAAATGTTAACACAATGACAGTAAAAGGAAAAACAAAAAGAGTTAGATATAAAGAAGGAAAAACTTCAGACTGGAAAAAAGCTATTGTAACAATAGATACAAACCCAGGAGAACAAACATACCTTGGAAAAGGTGGAAAAGTTGTAAAAGTTTCTAAAAAATACAAAGATTCAATTGAAGAATTTGCAGGTGTTTAATAGGAAACAAAATATCTGGAAAATACCAGGAAAATAAAGAATATCTGTAAACGAAGCAGGAAAAAGTTCGTTATATTAAAAAAGGAGAGAGAAAAATGGGAATAAAACATTTTAAAGCATATACACCATCAAGAAGAAACATGACTGTTTTAACAAATGATGAGATAACAAAAAAGACTCCTG
>CAKPLV010000238.1 GCA_934167735.1 uncultured Clostridia bacterium
ACGCAAATTGTAGTCGCTAAACAAGAAAAACAAACAACAGATCCAATAACAAATGATGCAACTTTAATCTTCTTATTCATAAGTTTATCCTCCTTAATATGTGAACCAAAACCATTTAACACGCAATACCAACAATACACTTATCTATATATTGATTATATCATAGTTGACTATATATGTCAACTATAATTTTCAAAATAATTACTTTTTTTTATTTTTGTTGTTTATTTATTCACATTTAATTTCTGCAAAAAATATCTTCTGACGTTATTATACCATAATCAAACATCAAAAATCAATAGTTTGCACTAAAAGACAAGATTTTGCATTAAAAGACAACAACTTAAAAAAATCCCTTGATTATTGTAATAGTTTAGCAATAATCAAGGAAGGTGAAAATATCCGTAATAAGTTTCTGATATTATATTTCATAAATTTTGAAGAAATAAAAGTGCTTATTTTTTTATCATAATTTTTCTCCTTGTCAAGAACATTATAATCTAAAATACTACTTATGTCAATAAATTTGTCCACAAACGACCAAAAAAGCCATTTGGGGACAAATTTTAAATATTCAGCATAGCATTCTATACTTTATATTATATCATACTTGTCAAATATTAAAAAGTATGGCTTTGTTTACAAAATTCAAAACCAATATGTACTTTAAAAATGAGAATATAACTTTACTGTATTATAAATCATAATTAAAACCTCCAATACTCTAATATTTTAGCGTATTGGAGGTCATTTTTTTAGTATTTCGAGTAAATCGTTGCTGTTTTATAAATGTTAGATGCTTTAGAAAACTGGAATTTGTAACATTCTTTATAATGATGAATTTTATAGTTAATCTTCCACTAATTTTTTATCTGTGTATAAAAGAAAAGGTTTCTTATTAATCTCTGTGCTATGCTGTAATTATTTTTTAGCAACAATCAGATAACGATGAATCGTTCCCTCAATTTCTCCAGTTTCATCGATCTTCTTTTGCATTTCTAACAAAGCTTCAAAGCATTTATCAACTGAAAATCCGGGAAATTCCCATTCAATTATATGTGCAAACCAAATAAATGCTCCAACATCATAGAACTTGATCGGACGATATGCTTCATTGCCTTCAATAATGTGAAAGCCTGCTTTTTCAAATATCTTCTTCTGTATGCTTAATCGTAAATCTGGAAACGGCTTCTCTGTGTTCGGAAGAACCATTTCAACCAAATTCCTGTCATTATCACATCCGACCTGTTCAGTTATAAATATACCACCATTTTTTAATAAACGATATATTTCTTTCGCATTGAAATTGCCATGTCTGTTTATTATCAGATTAAAAGTTTCATCTTTGAAGGGAATACATGATGGATCACTACAAGCTTTAAAGTTTATTCCCAAGGGTAATAATGTTTTCATGCAAAGTTCTACATTAGGCTGATACCCTTCTGTTGCAGATGTTTTATTAAAAGGGTGACCTAAGGAGAGCAAAAACTCACCGCCGCCTGTATCATAATCTAAAACATTCATGTCAGCATTTAAAAAAATCCTAACTATCTCCTCATAATTCCATGGTAAGTCTTCTTCTTCATATCTGCCATTAATATAAGAGAAATCCCAACCAGTGATGTGAGCCTTTTTTTCTTCAGATTTCCAAATTTTCTTCAACTCTTCACGCTGCATTGTAACTGCATCCTTTCCAAAATATTATATAAAAATAATTCGGTGCAGTTTCTGACAACACAAATCTTTTTTACTAATCTCGGCACAACCTGTTGTCAGCTTTAAAACTGCACCGAGTAGTTAATTCGTCTTATCATTTCTATACCAATCCTTCCATTAATTCCAATTTGTAGAGAGAATTTTCTCCACTGAAAAAATTATACCATAACAATATAAAAAAGTCAATCAATTTGAAAGATTTTACAGTGCAGGTGCAGCTTTACGTTCTTTATATA
>CAKPLV010000239.1 GCA_934167735.1 uncultured Clostridia bacterium
AATCTGAATTGTGAAAATATAATATTCCTTCTTCATTTGCTTTTGATATTTTTTCTGGTAATAATAATCTTTTTGTTAAATCTCTTGAAACTTCACCTGCAATATAATCTCTTTGTGAGGATACTTTTAACATATCTCTTGGCTTTGTTTCTTCTGTTCGATTTTGATTTCTTATTAATCCTAATATTGTTTCATCTGTAGTATTGCTTTTTCTCACTAATGCTCTTGTATATCTATATACTATGTATTTTTTTGCTAATTCATATTTGTCATATTCCATTAATTTTTCTTCTATTATATCTTGAATATCTTCAACTAATATTCTTTTTTTACCAAGTTCCTCAATAAATTCTATTATTTCATTGATTTCTGCTTTTGTTGCTTTTTATTTTCCTCTGACTTCTTTATTAGCTTTTTCAATAGCTAGTTCGATTTTTGCTCTATCAAAATCTATAGTTCTTCCGTCTCTTTTTATTACCTTCATTTTTCTTCCTCCTTCGATTTTATGTGTTCATTATATATTTATTTTTCTATTTTTCTGTTGCATTTGCAACAAAAATGGAATATAATTTATATGATTTTTCATAAAATTTAGTTAAATAATTATGTCGAATTTTGTAGCATTAGGCATTGTTATCTTTTATAGTTTTGGGGGTTATTTTATGGATACTAATTTTGATAAAAAAATTTTTATAGAAAATTTTAAAACTAATTGTTCAAGAATTCAAATAAAAAAATTTATAAAAAATGAAACAGTTACAACTTATATTGAAAAAAGAAATCAAATTTGTATTGTTCTTTCTGGCGAAGTTGATCTTATTAGATATGATTCAAATGGAAACAAAACTATAATAGGTCATTTTGTTGCAGATGATGTTTTTGGAGAAGTTTTTTATCCAGCAAATACTAATAATGAACTTTTTGTAGTTGCTCGTAAAAATTCAGAAATTTTATTTTATACTTATGATAGTCTTTTTTCAAAGTGTAAACGTAATTGTGATTTTCATAAAGAACTTACAAATAGTTTGAGTGAATTGTTTCTTGATCAAATTATTAATCTTAATTTGCGTATTGAATTACTTACTAAGAGAACTATTAGAAGTAAAATATTATCTTATTTTGAAATTCTATCAAAGCGTTCACTGAGAAAAACTTTTTCTTTGCCTTTTTCTTATACTGATTTAGCTGATTTTCTTAGTATTGATAGAAGTGCAATGATGCGTGAATTAAAACTTCTTATTGATGATGGTTTTGTAAAAAAAGTTGGTAATAAAATCACTTTACTTTATTAATAAAAAAAGCCTATAAGATAGTTGTTGTCCTATCTTACTGGCTTTTTATTATTTAGATAAGTAGTATCTTTCTTTTCCATTTACTGTTGTTGTTCTTATTAAATATCCGTCTGCTCTTGCTGTTACTGTTCCTTGTACTGCTGATGCTCCATTTATCGTTCCATCATAGAAGTTTAATGTTCCACTTGTTTCTATTCCATATGTTCCACCTTCTATTGTTAGAATGTCTTGGTTTACTGTTCCATCATTTTCTCCTAATGTTAATGTTCCTGAGTTCTTTATTGCTATTCCTGTTGTACTTGATATTTTTGCTACATTCTTCTCACTACTATCTATTATTTTTAAGTTTCCTTTGTTTTCTATTGTTATGTCTAGTTCAGAACTTATTGTTTTTCCATTCATGTCTAATATTATGTTTTGTCCATCTTCTATTGTGAATTTGCTTGTTGTTATTATTCCATTTGTTAGTTTTATGGTTTGTTCTCCTTCTGTTATACTGTTTATTGCTGATTGTAAATTTGAGAAGTCTATTCCGTTTACTTGGGCTACTGTTTGTATTGTTCCACTTAATGCTAAGTAGTCTACCATATATTCTCCTTCTGTTTTAGTTACAACTGTATATCCTGTTTCTGTATGTGTTACAAATCCTTGAGTTGA
>CAKPLV010000240.1 GCA_934167735.1 uncultured Clostridia bacterium
ATCTGTGATATTATTCCCCATAAGAGAGCACCTCCGATATGTTTATTTTTGGTCATTTAAACAATATCATTTTTGGTACTCTCTTTCAATATTTTTTTCAGTCTATTTGTGACATATCTATTTTAAACCTATAAACAGGGGAAAAAATTTAAGTTTGCCAAATAACATTAAGCATAGAAAATATCTATGCTTAATATCATTTAGATTTACTATTTTATTAATTTGCTATTTTCATATAACTCATTTGGATCTATATCTTCTCCATTTGTCCATTCTACAGTGGCACCAACTGATTTTACCAGTTTAAAATAAGCTATATTTTTTAAATTCTTGTAGAATTCTTCTTGTAAATTTTTTTTCATATCATATAATTTTTCTTCACCATTTACATATGTAATTTTTAGAAAGAAATCATCTAAAGCTTGTACTTCTTTTATTCTTGGTGGTATCATAATTTTAACCTCCTATTGTAAAGGTGCAATTTTAAAGATTTCACCATCATTTTGACATACCTTCCATAAAGCTTTTAGCTCTTCTTTATGAATTTCAATCCACGCAGTTACTAATTTTTGTTGTTTTATTGGTAACATTCCTTCTAGAATTTTATTATCTTCTATGCTGTATACTGCATCAAATTCATTATATTGAATATGTATATGTGCTAAATAATGTTGCTCTGTATCTTTAAAATACATCCTTATAATTATTCCATAAAACTGTGAAATTACTGGCATTTATTCACCTCCAATTATAGCATATAATTTTGATTAAAAACAATGTTTTTTTGAAATTTTGGCAGATTTGCCGGATTTAATTATTTTGAAAAAATCTAAATGATTGTGGTAAATATTACCATAGTTTTACTTTAGTGTCAAGTACTACATTTTGGGCAAAATTATATATATTGGTTTTGCATCTATTTTAGAAACTACAACAAGACAAAAACATCGGAAAGTTTATAAAAACTTTCCGATGCTTTCGAATTTTATTCTGTTTTTCACATATTATAACTCATTCTTTTTAAACCAACTTTTTATTTTTTTAATCGCTCTTTTAAACCAATTTTCCTTTTTAACTTTAACAAGAGCTTCTGTTTCTTTTACTGGTTCTATCTTTGTTGCTTGTTGTGTATTTGACTTAAAAATATTTTCTGGATTATATTGCTGTTTCTTTTTTATTTCTAATTTTGCCCTTTCTTCTGATATCATTTTTTTTATTTTTTTTTTTTGCTCTGGTGTTGCTAAATAATTTCTAAATATGTTGAATATTATTGCTCTTGTTTCTGGTAACATTGGCTGATATTTTAGCTCTTGATCTTCATCTACTTCGTAGTAATATTCTTCATTCCTATTTTCTTTTAGTGCTTGTATTACTTCTGGTGGTATTTTTAAATATTCTTCTTCGTCTAGCTCTTGTAAAATTGTGTATGCCTCTTGATATGCATTTTTACGATTGTTGCTTTTGACCATTTTTGCCTCCTTTTTCTTCTGTTTTTGATATTAGTGTATCTAAAGCTTGTTGCTCTGAATCTAATAAATCTGGGTCTGTTATTGCAGGAAAAGCTGCTTCAGCTAGCTCTTTTTTTGATTTGCTTTTCTTTTCTAATGATATTCCTAACTTTTTTAATTTATCTACTTCCTCAGGTGTTGGAGGTGTTCCGCTTTGTAGTTCTTTTTTTCTTTTTCCCCTCTACTACATCTCTTGCATCTCTATAGGCTACTGCTATGTTTGCTTTTTGTTGTCCAATTTTAAACTTTGAATCTAAACCTGCTTCTTCTATTTGCTCTTCGCTTATTCCTAATCTTTCTGCTAAATTTCCTATGGTATCACTCTGTTTTATTTCTATTATCTCAGGTTTATCTGTTTCAACTAAATTAATTAGTGTCTCTATCTTTTCTATAAATTCTTGGGTTGCATTTATTTCTATTACT
>CAKPLV010000241.1 GCA_934167735.1 uncultured Clostridia bacterium
ATACAGAGAACATTCCGAGTTAGTAGCCTAATTTATACTGTCCAACTTTTTGGGTTCAGTACATTTTTAAGCTCCTTTACATTTTTACTTCTATATTAAATATTTTTCCACTTTTATCTAAAACTATTTTATTTTCTCTTTCTTCACCATTTAGAATAATTTTTTCTATTTCAGAATTTTCATGGTTAATATTTTCAACTTTAATATTATATATACTTTCTCCATATTTGAATTTTAAACTATAATTTTTCCATTCTTTTGAAATACATGGTTTGATTGTTAATATGTTGTGTTCTATTTTTAGTCCTAAAATATATTCTATTCCAGTTAAATAATACCAACTGCTAGAACCTGTATACCATGTCCATCCCCCACAACCAGCTAAATTTTGTGCACCATATATATCTGCTGCTATAACATATGGTTCAACCTTGTATTTATTCGCAGATTCTTTTGTTCTTGAATGTTCTATAGGTGTTATCATTTTGAACCACTCAACAGCTTTATCTCCATTGCCTAACATTGTTTGTGCGATTATTGCCCATATACTTGCATGTGTGTATTGCCCACCATTTTCTCTAATTCCTGGTAAATATGATTTTATATATCCTGGTTGTAATTTTCCATTTTCAAAAGGAGGATCAAGTAATTTTATAATTCCATTTTCTTTATCAACTAAATGACTTTCTAAACTATTCATTGCTGATATTTGTTTTTCTTTTTCTCCTGCATTTGAAATAACAGACCAACTTTGTGCAATACTATCAATTTTACATTCTTCATTTTCTACACTTCCATATACATCTCCATTATCTGCAAATGCCCTTTTATACCATCTTCCGTCCCATCCATTTTTATTTAGTTTTTCTTTTAGATCATCTGCTATTCTTTTATATTCCTCTACTGTATTTTCTTCAATTTTCTGTTCTTCAAGAATTTTACTAAATTGGGTTAATACACTAAACAAGAAAAATCCAAGCCATACACTTTCTCCTTTTCCCTCTGGTCCAATATTACTAAATCCATCATTCCAGTCACCAATTCCTATTTTAGGTAAACCATTTATTCCAAAATCACATGCTCTTTTTATTGCTTTTTTACAATGTTCTAATATATTTTCTTTTATATCACTTGAAAGATATTTATCATATCTTTCTTTTTCATTTTCTCTTAATATTTCACCTTTTAAATAATTTGTTTCAACATATAAGATACTATAATCACCTGTATATGAAATATATTTTATTACAGCATATGGCAACCATAATAAATCATCTGAAAATCTTGTTCTTATTCCTCTATTATTTTCTTCATGCCACCAATGTTCAACATCTCCTTCAATAAATTGATGTTTACTATGATTTATAATTTCATTATACAATATTTGTGGGTCTACAAATTTGGTTGAAAATGTATCTTGCAATTGATCTCTAAATCCAAATGCTCCACCTGATTGATAAAATCCACTTCTTGCCAAAAGCCTACTTGAAATCGTTTGATATAATGCCCATCCATTTAACATAATATTTATTGATTCATATGGTGTCTGAACTTGCACTTTTTCTAATATTTCTTTCCATTTATTTTTTACTTGAATAAGTTCATTTTTGCAATTCTGTACTTTTGAAAATTTATATGCATTTTCTTTAACATCTAACATATCATCTTCTGCACCTAATATAAATACAATTTCTTTTGTAGAAAAACTTTCAAGCTCTACTTCTATTTCAACTGCTATACAAGATTCTTTTCCTAATCCGCAATCATTATCTAATCTATCATTTATTACACCTGTTGGATTTGATATTCCACCTTTGCCTAAAAATGATTTCTTATTTCCTGTAAATGATTTTATTTTTTCACTACATGTTACATATACTATATTATTAAATTCATCTGTATTATATAAATTTTGTGCTATTACC
>CAKPLV010000242.1 GCA_934167735.1 uncultured Clostridia bacterium
TTGGAGTATCTGGGTACATATTTTCCAAGGAGTTTTGTGGAAGCTTATTATATATATAGTAATTTGTTTGATAATGAGGATATTTTTGAAAAGTATAATAAGAAGTCGGTCTTTAAGGTGTTGGATATTGGCTCTGGAACAGGAGGAAGTTTATTTGGACTTATACAAGTTCTTATGGAAAGATTTAGTGGAAAAGAAATTAAAATAATATCAATAGAAGGAAATGAAAATGCAGTAGATTTACAAGTTAAAATTTTTCAAGATTTAAATAAATTAATTGATTATAACAATAACATGGTAAATGGAACAGCACACATTATGACATTTTCAAATAAAGATGAGTTAGACCTGAAGTTAAGTAAATTGGGGATAGATGGAACAATAGATATTATGCAATCATTTAAAGTTGTTAATGAATTTTATCGAATAGATTATGAAACTAATAAAGGTATGTATTCACAGTTATTAAGTTTGGGAAATAAATGGTTAAGAAAATCTGGGATATTGTGTGTTGTAGATGTTACAAATAAAATAAATAATGGTGAATATGCTTCTATAATGTTTAATGAGGAAGTAAAAAAATATATGTGTTCTGAAGAGCCAGACTTAGTATATATCATACCTAAATGTTGTGCTGTGCATTATAAAAATTGTACAAAAGGAAATACTTGTTTTTCTAAAAGGACATTTAAAGTGCATTTTGGTTATAGGATTGATGAGTCTAAAATTAATTGTAAAGTATTTATTAAGCCAAAACTTGGTATAAGAGTTAAGAAAGATATAATTAACAATATATGTAAATGGTATAATGATGATTTGTATACTTGCTACTGTAAGGACATTAGTGATAATTGTAATTGTACAAAAATGTTTAAAGAGCCATATTTATTGTAAGGAGGTAAGAATAGTATGATAGTAAGTGTTAGCAGGAGAACAGATATACCTGCATTTTATAGCGAATGGTTCTTTAATAGGCTTAAAGAAGGTTTTGTTTATGTTCAAAATCCTATGAATCCAAAACAAATAAGTAATGTAACTTTGACACCGGAAACAGTAGATTGCTTTGTCTTTTGGACTAAAAATGCAAAGCCTATGATGAAGAGATTGGATGAATTAAGGGATTATAAGTATTATTTTCAATATACTATAACTGGATACAAAAGAAATGTAGAGAAGGGGGTAGCAAATAAGCAAGAAATTATAGAAACATTTAAACAATTATCTAAAAAGATTGGAAAAGAAAGAGTAATCTTACGGTATGACCCTATATTTATTAGTGAAGAATACTCAATAGAGTATCATTGTAGAGCATTTAAAAAATTATGTAAGCAATTAGAAGGGTATACAGAAAGATGTGTTATAAGTTTCATTGATTTGTATAAAAAGACAGAACGAAATACAAAAGCCTTAAATATTATTCCGATGACTATTGATATGATTAAAGAGATTTCTAAGAGGTTTTCAATGATTGCGAAAGAACATCATATTGAAATAGAAACATGCTCAGAAGAGTATGATTTATTAGAGTTTGGAATAAAGAAAGGTAAATGTATAGATGATAAGGTAGTATCTAATATAATTGGATATGAAGTTAATGTTAAGAAGGATGATACACAAAGAGCTGTATGTGGATGTGTTAAAAGTATAGATATTGGTCAATATAACACTTGTAGACATCATTGTTTGTATTGTTATGCTAATTTTAATTATGTCCAAGTAGAGGAAAATTACAAATTACATGATAAAAATTATCCATTATTAATTGGTAAAGTTAGAGAAGATGCTAAAATTACAATACGACCTATGAAATCTATTAAAGGAAAAAAAAATGGAGAAGAGCAACTTACATTATTAGTAGATTTATAAATTGACAAAAGCATGAAATTTATTTATCATTATAAGTGATGGTAATC
>CAKPLV010000243.1 GCA_934167735.1 uncultured Clostridia bacterium
AAATGAACTTTTTAAAATTAATGATCTTTCTTAAGTCTAAATATAGTATCAATTAGGTATTATACTAATTGATATTATTTTAATAAATTTTCAATTAGGAGGATATTATGGAGGAATTATATTTTAATGGAACAAGTTATCAATTTACAAGAACAAGAGCTTTTTTAAGCATAGGAACAATTTCAAACGATCAGTTAGATAAATGTATAAGTTTTGCTTATAATATGACATTTGCTAATACTGGAGCACATAGGGATCATAGAACAGGTGGACAAGCGCGAAGAAAAAAAGGACAAATTTTTGCTAATACACTACAAGGTAAAATAGCAGAATATGCTATATATAATGAATTAAAAAATGTATATCACAACATCACTGAACCTGATCTTAGTGTCTACCAATTAGGAGCATGGGATGATAGTGATCTTACTATAAATAATAAAAAATTATCTATAAAATCAACAAAACATTATAGTCAATTATTATTATTAGAAACAAGAGATTGGGATGCTAATGGTAATTATATTCCTAATACTAACAATGGTAATAGTGAACATTATGATTATTTTATATTAGTTAGAATAAAAGCTCAAATAGAACAAATAATGAAAAAACATAAATTATTATATTCAAATACTATTACTTCTATTGAGTTTAATGAATTAAAGAATTCAATTCTAGCTAGTGATTGGAGTTATGATATTCCTGGATTTATTACTCATAATGATTTAGTAGAATTAATAAATAGAAATTTCAGAATTCCTAGAAATGCTTTACTTAATAATACAAGAATGGATGCTACAAATTACTATGTACAAGCTGGTGATTTAAGAAGTATAGATACTTTGAATTTATAAAATATTTAATAAGAATTAAATGAAATAGGGGTATGTATATAATTTGACACATAATAATATCACAAGTAATACTAAAGATAGAGAACCATGTACTATTAATCAAATAGCACATATATAAGTAAAAGGCATTGCAAATTAATGTTGCAATGCCTTTTATAAATACTTAATTTAATATATATAATAAATATAGGAAAAATAACACTATAAAAAAAAGAGCAAGGAAATATCCTGCTCTTTAAAGAAAAAACATTATTGTGTTTTTCTTATTTTCTATTTAAATTATTTATCCCATTCTACATTAGTTATTTTCATTTCATATTTTTTTGTTATCTTTATATTTGGATTACATTCATGATTAAAAATTACATAATTTTATCCATTTTGATTTAATGAGTTTCTATAGGAGAAACCATCAATTCCCCTTGATTTCACATATTCACTGATAAATTGAAATGGAATATATGCCAACTTTCTCTTGTTATCACTATTACATAAAACAGTCTTCGATATTAATTTATCCTCTTCTAATGACAATTCTTCATTAAGTATCTCAATCAAATATTGTGTTTCTAAATTTAGATTTCTCCTTAAAAGAACTCCTAATTTCTCATATTCATAAAAATTAAAGTTCCAGATATACAAATTATTATTAATTTCAATTTCTGCTAAAGTAATATCATTATTATATCGAGCTCTAATTTCTTTAATAGCTGTTTTTTCATTACTTACCATATATAAAGATGTAATCCGAAAGGTATAGCTTCAGCAGGAAGATGAAATACCTTTCGGAGGTACTAACATCTCTGCATCTCTTATCCCTAAAACACACATAAATACTAATACCCCAAA
Source organism: uncultured Clostridia bacterium (assembly GCA_934167735.1). Taxonomy (GTDB): domain Bacteria; phylum Bacillota; class Clostridia; order TANB77; family CAG-508; genus CAG-269. The sequence continues at coordinate 1,707 of CAKPLV010000243.1, forward strand.
TAAAAAATATGTTACTAATAAATATCTCTCTACTCCTCCTAAAGATACACAGGTACGAAGTACCCCATAATACAAGCCGAGGAAAAAAATTGCACCTTTTTTTTATTTTGTAGTTTATCATTATTAAAGAAAGAATGAACTTATAAAAGCCCATTCTTTTTCATACGTGATATATATCTCTTAAGTGTTTGTGGTGTAATATTTA
>CAKPLV010000244.1 GCA_934167735.1 uncultured Clostridia bacterium
GTGTAGTTGTTTAATTTGTTTGTTTTTATATAACCAACTTCTCCATTTTGTGTTCTTATTTTTGTCCATCCATTATCATCTTCTGATACAACTATTACAACATCACCTTTACTGATTCTATCTATTGTTTTTGAGAATATGTCTTTTTTCCATTTTACTGATGTTCTTGATTTTATATATGCTTTTGTTTGTTCTCTATTTAGTGAGTCTATTGTAACTGTTTTGTATTTATCTGTATATTCTATTTCTATGTTATATACATCTGTCATTTCTGATATTGGTAGATATACTTTTTCATCTCTTTTTATACAACTTGCACTTGTTTTTTTTGTTGAACCATTTAATACCATTTTATTTGATTCAAATCCTATACTTGCAATTTTTTTATCATATGTTGTAACTACTTCATTTGTTTCTGGTTCTATATGTATGTATTTATCAAAGAAGTTTTTCATATCTTCTTGTGATACGTATATTACATCATTTTCTTTTATTACTGCATTTTTTAGTCGAGCTGTAACATTATTGTTGTTTATTATTAAACTGATTTGATCATCAGTTTTTTCTTTTATATAGTTTTCTGCTTTAATTAGCACAAATACTGATATTAGTACAAATAATAGTACTAGTATCACTCTTTTGAATCCATTTTTTTTCTTATTTTTTTCTCTCATTTGTTGCTCTCCTTATTTTTACATTTTTCGTTTTTATTATATTATACGCTTTAAAAAATAGCAAGATTTTTCTTGCTATTTTATTATATTTTACATTTTTCTGAATACGCCTGCAACTTTACCAAGTATTTGACAATTTGGCACAATTATTGGGTCCATTGTATGATTTTCTGGTTGTAATCTTATATGGTCTTTTTCTTTGTAGAATGTTTTTACTGTTGCTTCATCTTCTATTAATGCTACAACTATTTGACCATTTTCTGCTGAATTTTGTTTTTTTACAAGTATTAGATCTCCATCTAATATTCCAGCTTCTATCATACTTTCTCCTCTAACTTTTAACATAAAACATTCGCTATTTCCTACGAAGTCTATTGGTATTGGAAATGTGTCTGTTACATTTTCTACTGCAAGTATTGGTTGACCTGCTGTTATTTTACCTATAACTGGTACACCAACCATTTCTTTTTGTACATAAAAGTCTTTTGTTGCTTTTACAAATGGTTGATCATCACTTCCTTTGACTACTTTAAGTGTTCTTCCTTTTTTGTCTTCTTTTTTGATATAACCTTGTTTTTCTAGTTTTGCTAAATATGCATGTACTGTTGCTGTTGAACTTAACCCTATTGCTTTTCCAATTTCTCTTACTGATGGTGGATACCCTTTTTCATTTACTTGGTTTTCTATGAATTTTAATATAGCTTTTTCTTTACGTGTTGTTTCTGCTCTTGTTCCCATTATTCATCACTCCTCGTTATCTTTGGTCTTATAATATCATAACATAAAAAAAATGTCAAACAAATTTTTGACATTTTTATTTTTTTATTGATAATATTTTATATTTTATTATTCCTGCTGGTGCTTCTACATCTACTTCTTGACCTTTTTTAGCTCCAAGTAGTGCACTTCCGATTGGTGATTCGTTTGATATTTTATTTTCTTCAAGATTTACTTCTGTTGATCCAACAATTGTATATTCTACTTCTTCATCAAATTCAACATCATATAATTTAACAGTATTTCCTATTTGTACTGTTTTTGTATCTATATCTTTTTCATCTATTATTTTTGCATATCTTACTTTGTTTTCTAATTCTGCTATTTTTGCTTCGTTTTCTGCTTGTGCATTTTTTGCTTCATCATATTCTGAATTTTCTGATAAATCACCAAATCCTAATGCTACTTTTATTCTTTCTGCAATTTCTGCTCTTTTTTCTGTTCTTAAATATTCTA
>CAKPLV010000245.1 GCA_934167735.1 uncultured Clostridia bacterium
TCCCATATCTGTTACAAAACTCGTATCAAATTTACTTACATCTAAGTTTTGCAAATTTGTACAACTAATAAACATTCTATTCATGTTGGTAACTTTACTTGTATTGAATCCGCTTACATCTAAGTTTGTTAGGCTACTACAGTTAGCAAACATACTGCTCATATCAGTCACTTTACTTGTAAAAAAATTACTTACATCTATATTAGTTAATTTTGAACAATTTGCAAACATCCAACCAATGTCTGTTGCATTATCTGTATTGAATCCACTTACATTCAAATTTTCTAACTTTGTGCAACCATCAAACATACCATGCATCGTTGTCACATTACCAGTATTAAAACTACTTACATCCAATTCTTTCAAATTATAGCAATCTCCAAATAAAAGTTCCATATTAATTACTTTACTTGTATCTAAATTATTTAATCCTTCAATTTTTGTCTCAGTATTTACTCCATTTCCAATGCAAAAGAATAGATAACTTGAATCTGAATTAGCTTTTATTCTAGCATTTGAACCTATTGTTACGTTATATGTTGTAGTTCCATCCACATCTTCTTCTGTATACCATGCTAATATTGAACCATCTTGATCTTGTGATACATCCCAACAACTACCATCACCTTTTGTATGTCCATCTAGTGATTTTTGTATTTTTACACGCTTTACTAATTGTCTTTGAAGCGAATTATTTCCTAAAAATGGCGATGTTCCTCTATATTCAGAGCATGCCATTAATACAGATTTTCCTTCTTCATCTTGCAATGCTATACTTATTCCTGCTAAAATAAGTAATACTACTATTGTTACTACTAATGCTATTAGTGTTATTCCTTTTTCTTTTTTCATCTGTTTCCTCCATTTTTATGGTTCTACTACGATATTTGTTAAACTACTATTTTGCTCTAACACCCATGTTTTCATTGCATCTGTGCTTACATATATTTTGACATTAGTTGGAATGTTTGTAAATATATACTTATATTCTGTCACTTTATCGATATTAAAATTTTTTAAATTTAATATTGTTAAAGATGAACAATTTTCAAACATTCCCTTAGAATATCTCATACCACTATCGCCCATTTTCACAACATTACTTGTATTGAAATTGCTTACATCCAAACTTGTCAATGCCTTACAATTTCCAAACATACCTGTCATCACAGTCACTTTACTTGTATCAAAATTACTTACATTAAGATTTGTTAAATTTATACATCCTTCAAACATGTTTTCCATGTCTGTTACATTACTTGTAATAAATTTACTTACATCTAAACTTGTTAATGACGAACAATCTTCAAACATCATATACATCTTAGTTACATTACTTGTGTTAAAATTACTTACATCTAATTTTTGTAGGCTTGAACATCCACCAAACATTCCACCAGTATTAATCACTTTAGTTGTATCAAAATTACTAACATCCAGTTCAATCAAACTTGAACATCCACTAAACATTGCTCCCATACCTGTAACTTTACTAGTATTAAAATTACTTACATTTAGTTCTGTTAATTTTGAACAATTCGAAAACATTTGCGTCATATTTGTTACATTATTGGTATTAAAGTTGCTTATATCTAATTTTGTTAGTTCTTGACACCAATCAAACATATTCCACATATCAGTTACATTACTTGTATCAAAATCTCTTACATTTAATTGGGTTACTTTAGAACATCCTTCAAACATACCATACATATCAGTTACATTGGTTGTATTAAATTTGCTTACATCTAAACTTGTTAAGCTTGAACATCCTCCAAACATGTTTCTCATGTTATTTGCATTGCTTGTATTAAATTTACTCACATCTAATTTTGATAATTTCTCACAATTATAAAACATATAACTCATATCTTTTATATTACTTGTATCAAAATCACTCA
>CAKPLV010000246.1 GCA_934167735.1 uncultured Clostridia bacterium
CCTTTATATTGATATTCTAATTTATTATCTTTTAAAGATGTCATAGATATTAATATTGAAAAAATAGTTATTGTTATAAAAACAATTTTTTTATCTTTTATCAATATTTCTAATTCCTTCTTTAAAATATATATTATTAAAATCAACATATATACAAGTATAGGCAATAAATATCTAATATCTATATATGGAGATGTTAGTGTTACAACCGTCCAATAAAAAAGCGTTGGAACCAAAATCGTATTTACTCTTGTATTTACTTTTAGTTTTATCCTTTTTTTATAATTTTTTATTAGTTCACTAGTTGCAATTATACAACCAATACCTGCCATAACTACCAACACTTCGCTTATTTTTATATTGAACATATGATTATCTACAATTTCCAAGTAATCTTTTTCTCTGTTTAATTTTTCTTTTATTATTTCAATTGTAGACACTGCATATTGGTTTGATCTTTTTGAATTACCTTTTACTTGTGTTGTATATGCCGGAAATATCATATATATAATAATTTCTGATAATACTACAACAGTTAATAATTTTATAATATCTTTAAAACTTTTTTTCTTTATATTTCTTATTATTTGTAAAACTATTAATGTTATTAGAAAAAGCATAAAATAATATTGAGTTAATGTTCCTAATATAATTATTATTCCTAATTTTATATATGATGAATTCTTTACTTTGCTCTGATAACAGTTTTCTATAAACCAATTTGTTAATAATAGTATTTGTAATTCTAATAATTGGTACATTCTTATAAATAAAGTATTTTCAGTTGAAAATTTAGAAAATCCATATAATAGCACTAATAATAGTGCATATTTTTCACTTCCAAATATTTTTTTACCTATTTTAAATACTACCAAACTACATATTACATATATAACTAGATTTAATATTAAACCTGTCCATTTTGTAAATCTACCTATTGAAAAACTTGAAGCAATTCTCAATAACAAATAATAAAATGGTGGATGAAAATCTTCTTTTTGATTCTCTATCACAGGTTTGAAATTATATTTATCTTCTTCTGATATTGTTACATAATCATCAAAATATTTTTGGTCATGCCAATTTTCTAGAAATGTAGGCTCTTCAAATATAAATGCTTGTTTATAATTCATTAATCCATATGAGTATATTTCATCAATATAAAAATCTTCTTTATTGTAGTCTACATATATTTTAAAGACTATTTGTAGTAAAATTATCAATATTAATATTATATTTGTTTTTTTCAATTTGTTCCACCGTTTTCGATAATATATGGATCATCAGGTGTTCCTGTTCCATCACTTATTATCAAATTATTTTTTAATTTCATTACAGCATATGTATTTACACTTCCACCTCTCACAAAACTTGTTAATTCATATTTATCATTATATTTACAAAATGTTAACCAATTTTCATTTATAATCCAATCAGGTTCATAATTAATTCCTGAATCATATTCAAGTGAAGGCTCAGATACAGGTCTTAGTAAAAAAGAAAGATTATCTCCACTATACTTCCATGTTATACGGCATCTTGATAAATAATAATAATTCGAATCGCTAATCAATGTTCCCAATCTGTTAATTGCTGTGGCATCATATATATAATTATCATCTTCTCCCTTTAATTGTATATCTTCATCTCCATGTACTGTTATCATTTCGGTTGATTCAATATATGGGTTTGCTGGATTAGTCCCTAAAGGTCTAGTTGAAAATGCATAAGAAGTATCTACAAATGTTTTTATATAGTCAACTCCTTTTTTTATGACATTGTTATAAAAAGAAATTACATCTTCTCCAGAATTTTTTGAAATATTAAATCCTCCTTTGCAAAGAATTTCTAACCCATATTCTCTAGTTG
>CAKPLV010000247.1 GCA_934167735.1 uncultured Clostridia bacterium
TTGATTAATTAACCAGTATGAAATTCCTAAATATTCTGCTGCCTCCCTCATTGTTAGAGTAGTTCTTTGAATTTCTGATATCCCCATATTCTCACCTCCCTTTTCGGTTTTATTTTTACTATACTTGACTTATACATTTCATTTAAGGTATAATGTTAATAGAGTTAGCAACTTACATTTTTACCATTGTTATTACGTAAGTGTACTTAGCTAATAGCATTGGTTATAATATTTCTTTATAAAAGTCAATAGATTTTTATAAAATTTTGAGGTGTTTTTATGATTAAAGAAAAAAATCCCAACTTTAGTACAAGATGGGTTAAATATGATAATTATGAAATTGTAAAATATGATAATGAATTTTATATACAGCCAACTACTGACTCAGATTATAAAATATATAATCCTTTTGATTATTCTAAGGATTTATTAGTTAATTTTTTATTAATTGGTAGAGAAGCTAGACTTTCATATTCTAGATCAGATATATACTGTGAATTGTTAAGTGCTGAAAAACCTTTTCAAGATATGGTATTAGATTTTGTTAAAAAATACGGTTTACTTGGAGATATAACTTATGCTCCTATGAATAATACTTTTGTTACTGAAGGAAAAGTATATTTACAAAAGCCATACAATGTTCAATCTATATCTTTAGAAGATTATATAAGTCCATTTTTTAAATCAGTAAATAATATTGATTTTCATAAGCCTTTAACACAAGAAGATTTATTAAATTTATATGGAAACAATAATCCTTATTTAGAACTAGGTATAGATAATATTTATGGATTAGCTTTTTCAAAGAAATATTCTGAAAAAATAGCTTTTATAATTACATATGCAAGATTACTTTATGATGTATTTAGTGATACTGAAAAATATCTTGTTGAAGGCGATTTAGAAAAAAAAACAATTTATGCTAATCTAGTTAGTGATTTTAGACCTTTTGGCATAGGTTTTGAGATAGATTTAAAAGATAAAGCAATATTACATTGGAATTTTAATTCTCTAAAACAGGCTATAGAACTTATTTTAGCTTTAAATGAAACTAATGATAGAAAAGAGGTTAAAATTTGCAAACATTGTGGCAAACCTTTTATTGCTAAAAACTTGAATGCTGAGTATGACACTCCTTCTTGCAGAAATGTTGCAAATGTTTATAAAAATAGAGCAAAAAATAAATAAGAGCTTAAATGCTCTTATTATATTTTAAATAATTTTTTACTTTGACTCAATTCAAGAATAGTAGCTTTTTTTATAATACTCTGATCTATTTCTTTAATCCTTTCCCTTAATATTGGCACTATATATTGTCCATTTATTTCTTCACAAATTTTAAATATAGTTTTTAATTGATTTATGTGTGTAGTTTCCAATTTATCATGTATTATAAATTTAGGACACTCTATATTCTTGAAATTAGAATATTTTAAATAAGCGAAATCAAAAGCTACAATCATTCCTTTTTTCATTCCTGTCCCGACAATTCCATTAAAATTTGATATTTGAACTGGAAAACCATTTTGTTTTTCCCAATTACTATTGTAAGCAAATAAATATTTTTCACCATACATTTCTTGACTATATTCGGTAAAAAATTTATTAAATAACTCTATATTATTATTTATTTTTTCGATATTTAAAGAATCTTTTAATATATTTATCTTATTATCTATAATTTGCTTATTTTTTAAATTTTCTTCTAAGATCTTTATTGCTTTATTATTTTCACCTTTTTGAATAGATAGTTTTTCAATTTTAGAATTTAATACATTTAAATCTGAAAGTAACCCTTCATCAAGAATATCAATAGTAATATTTTTCTTTTCATCTAGTAATTCATCCCTTTTGTCTAT
>CAKPLV010000248.1 GCA_934167735.1 uncultured Clostridia bacterium
ATATAGATGCTTCTCAGGTGGAATACATTTACATACACATATAGGTTGTATTATATGTACATGTATGTTATACATAGGTACTGCATTAATTGGAAAGTATGTTGTTTTAGCAGGAACAACTAAATATTTAATATTAGGCTTAGTATGGTTATTTTCTACAATAATGGTTATGAAATATGCACCGGCTGATACAGAAAATGTGCCAATATTAAGAAAAAAAGAAAGAACTCAAAAAAAGATAATTTCTGAAATTATCCTATCTATAAATATTATAATTGCATTATTCATAAATAATACTGCAGTTACTAGTATGGTTGCATATGGATTGTTCATACAAACATTAATGATAACAAGAGTGGCATATAAATTAACAAAAAACAAATATGGACATGAAGTATATGCAAATTCATAAGATTAATATGAGACAATATGTCTCGTGTTATAAAACTTTGGATAAAGAAGGAGGAATGTATGATGTTCAAATATTTTGCTAAACTAGCTGAGAAATATGCAAAATCAACAAATACAGCTTGTGTTGTACTTTGGATTATACATCAACCAAAAATGCCTGCATCTTTAATCAAAAAAGACTAACACCAGAAAGGTTGATAGACTTTAAATATTATTACTCAATTCTATAAAAACTCCAATTTTAAAAATTGGAGTTTTTAATATAATTTCTTTAAATCATCATAAATTTCTAATTGTTGTTTGAAAAATTCATCATTTTTTGATGTGAACAAATTCAAATTATCAGTTCTTTTAACATAATTTCTAACTTCCCATAAACCAATTCCAGAATGATCATCTTTACCAGAAACACCTTTATCAAAAATTTTATCTATATCTACAGATTTATCAACATAAGTATTTTCTATTAATACAACATCTCTGTGATTTTTATTTTCTCTTCTAAATGAAACTCTAATAATTTTATTATCACATTGTGAAGCGGCTTCAATAGCATTATCTAGTAAAATACCTAATAAACGAGAAAATTTATAAAAGTTTATATTTACTGTTTCTAAATTCAAGAAGAAATCTATTGACATATTGATATTCATGCTTGTTGCTTTAAAATATTTGTTGTTTAACAAACTATAGATTCCAGGATTATTTATAGTTCTTGGATCTAAAACAGAAAGGTCTGTTGTAGTTTTACAATCTTTTTTAACTTCTGCAAAATATTTTTTAGCACCTTCTAAATCATCATTTTCTAAGTAACCATTAAATGTTGAAATTATATTATCAAAGTCATGTTTGAAACCACGAACTTTATCATATAAAATTTCAAGTGAATGATTATATTCTTCGGCTGATTGTAAGTTCTTTGTTGCTATTGACAATTTTATAATACGTGAAAAATTGAAAATACTTAAACCAAAGAAAAATATTAATATAAAAACATTTAATAATGTGAGAGCCATAGGTAAACGTTCAATATAATATGCTACAATAACTAACTGAGTAGAAATTGTAATTAAACCTGCTACAAGATTAACATATATCAAAGCAACAGTGGTTTTGTCTAAAGTATCAAATATTTCAAAATTAAATTTTTCAAATTTTTTGATAAAAATTGCTAAAACAAATATGGTCAAATAAATTAAAGCTAAATATGATATCCTATAAATAGGAACCATAAGTATAGTTTTTAAATCAAGATCAAATGCATGTACACATATATTGTGTAATCCAATATTTAATATCCCAAATATAAAGCTTGAGAATACCAATGCAATTGTGCTTTTTAACCAACTAATTTTAAAAATTATTTTTAATAATACTAATAAACATATGTAATTTAATATTACATTAAATGGAGAGGGAATAAATGCTTGGCTTAAC
>CAKPLV010000249.1 GCA_934167735.1 uncultured Clostridia bacterium
CTACTATCTTTTCCATATATCCTCCTTTTTATATGAAACTTTTTTCATATTTGACCAAATTATATATTTATATTCAATCAATGTCAATAGAATATGAATATTTTTTCATATTTCTTGACAATCTTTTTTTTCAAATGTATAATTATAGAAACTTTTTATTTAGGAGGCATTATATGAGTGACTATGAAATAAGAAAACCAACCCAAAAAAGATCAATAGAGAAAAAAGAAAAAATTATAGATTCTGGTTTTGAATTAATTTGTGAAAAAGGCTATTATAATACAAACACAGCAGAAATAGCAAAAAATGCAGGAGTATCTACAGGAATAATTTATCAATATTTCAAAGATAAACATGATATTTTTATTGAAGCTTTAAAAAAGTATGCTGATAATATATTTTATCCAATGCTTGATGTACCTGTAAGAAATTTTGATAAAAAAAATCTAGATCAAATTATTAAAAAAATGATTGAAAGTTTTATTCAAAATCATAAATTATCTCAATCTGCACATGAAGAAATTATGGCAATGGTTCATTCAGATAAAGAAGTTGCATATTATTTTCATAATAGAGAAATGGAAATGACAGAAAAGATTTATAATTTATTAATTGAAAATGGATATGAAGATAAAAATCTAATGGAAAAATCTCATATTTGTATAGGCTTAATTGATAATTTATGTCATGAAATTGTTTATCATAAACATAATAAGCTTAATTATGAAGTAATGACTCAAATTTGTATTGATACAATTGTAAATATATTTAATAAAAATTAGCTTTTATGCTAACCTTTATTTTTTATAGCCAATCTCCTACTTTTTTAATGTATATTTTCTTTACAATTTGAACTAAGAATATATATAAGCAAGTTAAACATATTACAATTAAATAATATACAGGTGGCATTATTTCAAAATGGAATGATTCAATATTATGTAATAATATTGGCGCTAATATTGTTCCTATTATTGTAACCATTGTTAAACAGGTTAATATTGGATTTGCTTTTGATTGAACAAAAGGTATTTTTGCTGTACGTACAAAATGGATTATCAATGTTTCACTAATTAAACATTCAACAAACCATGCTGTTTGAAAATAACTTTCGCTAACTGTTCCATTATATCCTAATATAAACCAAAATGCTATGAATGCTAAAACATCTATTATTGAACTTACTGGACCCATTACATTCATAAATGTACCTAATCCTTTGGTGTCCCATTTTCTTGGTCTTATCAAAAATTCTTCATCAACATTATCATATGGTATTCCTATTTGAGAGAAATCATATAAAAAGTCTTGAATTAACATTTGAATTGGTAATAATGGTAAAAATGGTAAGAATATGCTTGCTAAAAATATACTAAATACATCTCCAAAATCTGAACTTAACGCCATTTTCATATATTTTATAATATTTCCATATACTTTTCTTCCTTCTATTACTCCATTAAATATTACTTTTAAGCTCTTTTCTAATAAAATAATATCACTTGCTTCTTTTGCAATATCTGTAGCTGTATTTACACATATTCCAACATCAGCATTATGTAATGATGGTGCATCATTTACTCCATCTCCCATATATCCAACAACATGTCCATTTTGTTTAAGTGTTTTTATTATTCTTTCTTTTTGCAAAGGATTCATTCTAGCAAAAACATTTACTTCTTCTACCATTTTTGAAAGTTCTTCATCTGACATATTATCAATGTCTGTACCTAATAATATTTTTGAATTTTCTATTCCTACTAAATTACAAATATTTTCAGTAGCATATTGATTATCACCAGTTAATATTTTTGTTGTTATTCCATATTCTTTCAGTTTCTTTAT
>CAKPLV010000250.1 GCA_934167735.1 uncultured Clostridia bacterium
ATATTTTTTTATTAAATAGTGTTTTATCATTGAAAGTTATACCTTTATTTTTATATACTTGGATAATTTTATCTTCAATTAATCCCTTTTCTTCTTCGTTTAATTCTCCAAATATTAAATTGAAAAATCCAATTAATTTTGAAATTTTCGTGGCCAAATATCCGTGCTCATTTTCTTCGATACTTTCTTTTCTAATATCAAAAATATTTATATAATTATTAGATCGTGGTCCAATTTTTATTAAAGTTCCATCTAAATATTTTGTTAAGCAATTATATTCTCTTTCAGGATCTATTATATATTGTTCTATATTTAATAAACTATTTCTTAATATTAACAATTTTGTAAAAAAAGATTTACCTGCCCCACTTGTGCCAAAAATACACATGTTTGCATTTTTATATTTATCTGTATTATATCTGTCAATTAATATTAATGAATTATTAAATATATTATCACCATAATATATACCTTTTTCCTCAAATATTGATGTTGATATAAATGGATATAATCCTGTAAGTCCACTTGTCAAGATATTTCTTTTTGCAACTTGTTTTAAATCATTGGAATTATATGCCAATGGTAAACAACTTTTGAACATTTCTTCTTGTCTAAATATTGCATTTTTAGTTTGTATTCCTTTACTTTGCAATAATCCTTCTATTTTTTCAACATTATATTTAAGAATTTTCTTATCTTCTTCAAATAAAACTATGTATATGTAAAAATAGTATACATCTTCACCTTTTGTTTGAATCTCTTTTCTAATGTATTTAGCATCATTATATGAAGTCATTGCAATATCAATATCTTGCCTGTTTTCATTACCATGACGTAATTCAACTCCAACATTTCCTATATTAAATGTTAATTCTTTTAATACTTTAAATTTATCTAATTTTTCATAAAATATAGATATTGTCATGTTAATATTTGTTTCAATTAAACTTCTCAATAATAAATCTTCATATTCTCTATTATAATTTACAGCTATAATTCCTGTATAATAATAGTTATCAATCTCTAAATATTTAGGATTTTTTAAATTAATATATGATGGTGAAATTATGTCTTTGAAATTAAATGAACCTTTTTGCAAGAGTTTTGCCACATTTTTTATTATTAGCATTACCTCCTTTTACTGATTAAAAAACTTTTTAGTATTTAAAAATGAATAAAAAATATTTTCAACTTCACTTTTATTACATTCAACAGTTTTATTTCCACATCTTATTAGACATTCTTTTATTTTTAAGTATTTTTCATTTAAATCCTGGAATATGTTTTCTTCTAAATCATTTGAATTATTTTTAATTACTAAATACATAATTTTAGAAGAAGCTTTATTTTGATTATTTTTATCTTTTATAAATTCTTTATATTTTTGGAAATATTTTTCAATTCTACTATCTTTTTCTTGATTAAGATATTTAAAATGTTTTTCTAGATCTTGTCTCTTACTTTGAATTAAAATTTGAATATCAAAATTACATGATTTTAAAAATATTTTATAAGAATTTAAAATTGATTCTTTTTCTAATTGTGTCTTTAAATTATAATTTATAGGAATTACTTTTAATATTTTTATATAATTTCCTCTCTTAATTTTTATAATTCCTTTATCATAAATTTTTTCTATTTGAATCCATCTTTGTATAGATTTTATTACATAACCTCCTTTTCTTTGTTATAGACCCTCAAGTCAATTTCTATTTTAACCCATTTTTTTCCTTTTGTCAACAATTTTTCGTTGACATAATTCGACAAAATTTTTATTTTGAATTTTATGAATAAAATTTTTTGTTTTGAACATACTAATTGTATAAAGT
>CAKPLV010000251.1 GCA_934167735.1 uncultured Clostridia bacterium
CACAATGGACTGCGGCTTGCGTTGATGATTCACTACTCCATTTAAATGTCTGATATGCAAAATTAATATGGATCCGATAATTTTTATATAAAACATTCCATAAAATTGGAACTTGTGATCCCTGACAAATAGAGTTCGTAGAAACAAAACATACTTGTATTTTTGTATTCTGGATATACTCTGCCGCTAATTTATACCAACAAGTCACATAATCTAAATCTTGCACATCTTTAATTTTTCCGAAAATATTTTGGACTTCTCTCTTCTGTACACTCCCTTGCTCCATAAGACGAGCTCCGACAAATGGTGGATTGCCCATAATATAGGATAGCATATTCTTGTGAATGATTTTATTCCAGTCAAGCTTAAGTGCATTGCCTTCAATAATTGTTGCATTAGTTTTTAAAGGTAAGAAGTTAATTGGCATATGTGTAATCTCTTCTGTTTTTTTCATCATTTGATGCTCTGCTATCCATAAAGCTGTTTTTGCTACTGTGGCTGCAAAATCATTAATTTCTATTCCATAAAACTGCTTTATGGATACTTGTATAGGATTAATTACTTTTCCAAAAGATATCTGACCTCCTGTTAGCATCAAAATTACTTCATTCTCTAACTTACGGAGTGATGTGTACGTTTCTGTAAGAAAATTTCCAGAACCGCACGCAGGGTCAAGGAATTTCAAATTTGCTAATTTATTTTGAAATTTTTCAAGTTTATCATTTCTTGTGCGTAGCACGGTTATCTTTTTAATATTTTCTAATTCTTTTTTCAAATCATTAATAAACAATGGGTCAATGACTTTATGAATATTCTCAATAGAAGTATAATGCATACCACCTGTTCGTCTTGTATCAGGATTTAATGTGCTTTCGAATACTGCTCCAAATATAGTTGGGCTAATTTCAGACCAATTAAAATTACATCCTTTATCAAGTATCAAAGTTCTTATGTTATCTGTTATTTTAGGAATTTCAATATTTTCATCAACAAATAGACCACCATTTACATAAGGAAATGCTGCAAAGTCATCATTAAGATAAGGGTCTCTATCTTCCATTTTTGTATCAAGAACTTTAAATAAATCAATTAAAGCATTTCTCCAATTCTTAGCTTCAAACTGTTCCATATAATCATGAAACATTAGGTGATTATCAAAAAGCCCAGAATCTTCTGCATATAAGCAGAAAACAAGTCTTACGCATAATTTATTAAGGCTTTTTAAAGACTCTTCATTACTCTTATCTACATACTCTTCCAATAAAGCATCGTATATAAGACCAACAATATCCCCAGCTTGAATAGATATTTCAACTTCTTTTGAAGCTATCTTCTCTTCTTCTTTAATTAGAAACTTAAGTCTATGAAATTCTGACTGAATATCCTTCAATAAAATTTTAATTATACCTTTCTCTGGCTCTATTGTATTCATATTATAAATACGGATTTCAGCAAAATTAGATATTACTATCCAACGTGGTTTCTCATCTAATCGAAGATTATCAGAATATCTTTTTGCCTGTTGATAGGGTGTTAATTTTTCTCCCCCAGATTGCCTTATCGGTGTATCAAGGTCTATATATAAACTTTTTTGCTCAATTAAGACTCTGCTTTCTGGAATGTAAACATCTATAGATTTTGTCTGCCCATTTACAATGACAGGTTTCTCAAACTGCACACGTTCTTCTATGTGATTCATTCCTAGAACATCTCGTAAAAGATTATTCCAAAAAGGCTGAGAATCACTTTTTTCCTTTCCTCGGTCTTTCCATGTATAATAAAACTGCCTTGAAGCTTCTCTATATTCATTTTCCACCATAAA
>CAKPLV010000252.1 GCA_934167735.1 uncultured Clostridia bacterium
GATGGAGAAAGTGAAGTTAGATATTATAGAAGTCCAAATGGTTTTTCTTATCAATTGATGTATGTTTTAGGACCAAAAGAATACCTGACTGTATTACATTATTTTGATAATAAAGGAGATAAAGAGTCTGATAAAGGTGAACATATTTATATAAATTATTTTGGAGAAAATTCTAAACAAGAAATTGATTTAAGATATAATATTACCCAAGGGTTATCTGGTGAAACTTATAAGGATAAAACACCAATCACTCCTGAACAAATGACATTTGTTTATGATGAGTTAGTAAAAGCAATAGAATTGGCTTCTACAATTACTATTGATAATATGCAGAAAAAAGGATATTCAAAGAAATTAGTATCGGATAAAAAATAAGAATATAAAGGGCTAATATAGATTATTATATTATGCCCTTTTTGATTGGAGGTATAAAATGTTAAAAATTTTTATTGGACCTAACGGTTACGGAAAAACTTATGAATTAGAACAAAGAAAACAAGAACTATTAAATGAAAACAAAGAAAGAAAAGATATCATTATGCTGGGTTCTGAATTAGTTTTTGCAGATGAAATGAAAGATACGGTTAATAATTCTTTTCTTATGGATTACATAATAACAGAATTATTAATTGATGATGAATTATTAGAAATTCAAAATCAATTTGAAAATAAATTAGATTCAATTATTTATGACAATGTTAATATGTATAATGATTTGATGGATGAAACATTAGAATTAAATTTTCACAAAAGAACTAAAGATGTTATTGCACCACAAAAAACAAGAGAATATAAAAAATTGGTTAAAATTAATTCGGATGATTTAAAAGATAGTATGGGTAGTGGTCAAAAATTACATTTCTTATTGAGATTAATAGAAAAAAGTAATAAAAAATATATATTTCTTGATGAACCAGAAAATCATTCTCATCCTTCTTTATTGCATATAACTGCAAAACTAATTAATGAGCTAAGTAAAACAAAAGAAGTGTGTATTGCAACACATTCTCCAGAATTATTAAGTATGCTAGAAATAGATTTTGATGAATTGTACATTTTTAATGATAAAGAATACAAAGGTCCACAAAAAATTAATTTTAATTTAGCAGTTAATAGTTTACCTACTGATGTGAATTTAGAAAATTTAAATGGGAAATCAAAAACATATTATGATATTCTAAATCTTAAGAAAAATATTTTAGAAATTCATAGGAAAGAATTTATGAGTGCATTATTCTCAAAAAAAGTTTATATTGTTGAAGGAATAAATGATGAATTATTCTTAAAAAAATTATTAATAAAAGCTAGGAAAAAGTATGAACAATATAATATTTTTCAATGCTATGGTAAACCTCATTTCTTCCCATTTATAACAATTTTTAAAAGTTTAGGAATTGAAGTGGTAATATTGTTTGATGAAGATAAAACAACTAATAAAATAAATGTAAAAATAAATACTGTGCTAGAACAAAATAAACATTATAAATTTACTGGTTGTTTAGAATCTGAAATTGGTTATGAGGATAAATATAACACACCTGAATTTTTAGAATTTCTAGATAATTTTAATTCTTATGAGCAATATTTTGATATTGTTAATTAAAAAGTATGATATAATGAATATAGTTAATAGTTATTACTAACTATTTCTTTTGTCCTAGAAGTTGTTCTACTTCTTCCCTTAGGGCACCATTGACAAATTTGTTCGAATTATTCGAATTTTAAATACATTTTCAGTCTGAAATATGACTGATTTTTATATGATAAAAAATCTAAATGCATTATTTTGATGCTTGTGTCAAAATATCTAGGTAGTTAA
>CAKPLV010000253.1 GCA_934167735.1 uncultured Clostridia bacterium
CCCACATTCCTATATCTGTCAAACTTGCTGGTATTTGTATTTTTGTTAAATTAGTACAGTTAAAAAAAACATTATTTCCTAAACTCAGTATTCCTTCTCCAAGCTTCACATTTTTCAGACTTCGACATTCATCAAATAAGCTATCATATATATACTTTATACTACCAGGTATACTTATATTTTCTAACTGACTTTTATCGTTTCTACTACATATTTGATATATACTTTCTATTCCATCTTCAATTATCAAATTTTTTACATTTACAATTAATAGCTTATTTATACTTTTTACTGCAACCCCATTGATTGAATTTGGTATTATTAGTGTATCAATATCTTCTTTTAATTCACACCATTCCGAATAATTTGAATTACCATAATAGTCAACCGTTCCATCAAAATCTTTTAAATATTTACCTTTAACTTCATAAATCATACCATTTGTTGAATCAAAGTCAAACATATCTTCATTTCTTACACCTTCAGTAATTGAATTTGACGTATCATTTATATTCCAAATTTCTTCTTCATTTTCTTTTTTGTCATAATAATTTGTAATATATCCATCATCTGTTTTTTCTACAATATATACATCTTTTTTTCCTGTTCCATTTCCTAATGTTAATTTACTTCCAGTTAAATTTTTACTATTTATGATTCCTTCACTTGATATATAACCATTACTAATCATATAGTCTATAAAATCTACTCCTAATGAATTAGTTTTAACTTCCATTTTATATTCCGTATATTTTAAATTTACCGCTTCTCTTATTTGCGAATGGCTATTTTGAATTTGGGCTCCTGTTGCTTGATTAATTATCCCATTTTCTCCTGTCAACATTGATATACTCACACCTGCAAGTATTAGTAATACGACAATTGTAACAACTAATGCTATTAATGTTATACCTTTGTTTCTTTTGTTCATCTCGTCCTCCTATTAATTATAAAATTTTGCATTACTGAATAAATCAGCATACAATACATCTAACGGACTAACTAATTCACTTGATTCTTTTGCAAAGAAAAATAGTGTTTGTCCTTTTTCTGCACTTAAGTAAAGCGAACTTGCAAAACCACCTAATTTAATATTTGGATAAACAAACATTATTGCTTCCATAGGCATTTTTCCCGGTAAAACGTTTATATCTAAGCTATTTAAAAAGCTTTGTTGTTCATCATTTGGTAAAGCTGATGGATGTGGCTTATATAATAAAGTATATTCTTCTCCATAATCTGCTTTTACTTGTTTCATTATACTTTCAAACTCTTCTTTAGTTAAATCTCCATAGAATGAATTTGTACCTGTTATTATTAAATATTTATCATTTTTATTTTCAAAATATTTTTGATCAAATTCTGATTTATCCAAAAATATATTATTTAAAAATTTTTCTTTTTGTGATTCTGTCAATTCTGAAAATTGCTTTTTCAAATCCATTTGCACAAAATTTGCTTTTTTCATTTCATTTGCAACTCGTTCATCTTTAAAATCTATCATTTCTGGATATTGAAGATAATATTTTACATTATCTTTTAATAATGAAATTAACATATAATCATATACATAACCATTTTGATCTTCTTTTGTCATATAACTTCCTGGAATATCATTATATTTTAATGTATTGCTTCTGATTCCATCTACTAAATTTTCATATTCTTCTTTTTCTGTTAAAAAGTCTTGATATCCATTTTCTTCTCTCATTTTATATGTTCTGCGTATAAAACCTGTTTTGTTTGTGAAGTTTTTAACATAACTTGAAGTTCCATCTGAATAATAATAGTAATTATATCTATTATCTCCTAATCCT
>CAKPLV010000254.1 GCA_934167735.1 uncultured Clostridia bacterium
GCTGTGAGTCTATCTAAAATTCTTTTAGTGGCAGTTATTAAACAGCAATATCCATATTCTTGATTTTCTATTAATTCCATTTTACTTGTACCTAAATATTTAACAAGTTTTATTGATATATTGTTTTCATCAGCAAGTAAATAAGCATTATAATTATATTTTCCATCATCAGTTAATAAATTTAAATTTTTAGCAAAATTATCATTAAGAATCATTCCATTTCCTTCATAATGAATTTTCAGCTGTCTAAATGTTAAATCTTGTCTAGGAGAGTCTATTTCTTTTAAAGATTTTTTTATTCGTCTGGCAAACATTTCTTCAATCATTTTTTCTGTCATTCGTTCTTTACTGCTACCAACTCTAATATAACACCCTTCTGGTGTTCTACCTTTTTTCCTTAAATAATATGGCTTTTCTTTTCCACTTGATATTATAATTTTTATTACTGCTTTATTTTCTATTGTTTCCACAATTACATCAAACAATCCTAAAGTTGAAGGTTGAATATTATTTTTTATTCTGTCTTTAATTTGTAACTGTATTAAATCAATGTCTTGAATACCAACAATTTGTCCTTTTTTATTTATTCCAACATAAATTATTCCTCCGTCTTGATAATTAAGAAATGCAATAACTTCTTGCTCAAAATCTTCATTTAAATATTCTTTATTTTCAATTCTGTTTGTTTCTATATTTTTCATAAAATTATCCTCCTAATTATTTGTTTTTAATAGTTTTTCTTTTGTAATCTAAACTTCAACCAAATATTTAGAAAAAGATAAAAAAATAAATCTGTAAATGTTATTTAAAAATGTTAACATTCACAGATTTTAATTTCTGGTTGGGGTACTGTGATTCGAACACAGGAATGTCGGAGTCAGAGTCCGATGCCTTACCGCTTGGCGATACCCCAATTTACGTTTAATATAATATCACATTATTGGGGTATTGTCTACATTTTTAATATAGATATTCAAATAATTCTTTTTGATATTTTTCATATTCTGGCACACTTTTTTCTAACATTTCATAGAATTTTTTGCAGTGTGTTTTATATTTTAAATGGCAAAATTCATGTGCTATTAGATATTCTATCATTTCTCTTTTGTATTTCATTATTTCAGGATTTATTGTGATTTTTTGTCCTTGGCATTTTGCTAATTCATTTTTCATTTTGCTTATTTCATATTCTTCTGGTGCAATTCCTAATATAATTCTTTCTTTTTCCATTATTGATTCAATTTCGTTTTCTGCAATTTGTTCGTACATTTTTTCTATTGCTAAATTTAGTATTTGTGCATTTCCCATTTTTTTATATTTTAATGGTAGTTCTATTTTTATTATTTGATTTTGATCTAAATTTAACTCTGGTGTTTTTATGTTTTTATACATAACTTTTACATCATAATTTTTGCCTAAAATTTTAACAACTTGTATATTTGTTGTATTTTCTTTTTCGTATTCTTTTAATTGGTCAAGTATCCATTGTTTTTTGTTTTTTACAATCTCTTGAATTTTGTTTGCTGTAAAATACCATGGTGCATTAACTACAACTTCACCATTTTGTACTGTTATATACATATCTTTATTTATTTCCTTATTTACTGTATATGCTATTACATTTTCTCTTTTTCCAAATATACTCATTGTTTTTTCCTCCCTTTGTGTTTGAACTCTTGTTCGTTTTTTTTCTGCTCTTATTTTATATTCTTTTTTTATTTTTGTCAATACTTTTTCGAACATTTTTTTGCATTTTTTTAAATTCATATTTAATCCCTTGTTTTCATACATATTAACG
>CAKPLV010000255.1 GCA_934167735.1 uncultured Clostridia bacterium
ACAGAGTGCTGTAACAGCAGGATTAAAATATGTTGCATCTGATGGAATAATTGGATTTTTAAGTAAGCCATTGAAATTTATTGGAGGATTAGGAAGCATTACAATACTAGTTTCATTTGTAATATTAATTTATTCAATATTAGCAATTGCTTTAAAATGGAATAGCTTGCCATTATGGTGGTGGACTTTAATGTTTGCAATAACATTCATTGGGGGGTGCGATTTTACTTTCAATGTGGTTAATTGGAGAATATATTATTCGAATATATGATGAGAGCAAAGATAGAACACAATATATTATAAAAAAAATAAATATAGAATAGGAGTATTTTATGAGTGAAGAAGAAAAAATGTTAGCAGGAGAAATTTATGATGCTAACTATGATAAAGAACTATTAGAAAAAAGAATTCATGCAAAAGAATTATGTAAGAAATTCAATGAATGTGATGTTAGAGATTTAGAATCTAAAAAGAAAATATTAGAAGATTTATTTCAAAAGAAAATTGAAATAATGGGAATAGAACCTAATTTCTATTGTGATTATGGATTTAATATAATTTTAGGTAAAAATTTTTACTCAAATCATAATTTAGTTATTTTAGATGCAAACAAAGTAGAATTTGGAAATGATGTTTTTATTGGACCAAACTGTGGATTTTACACATCAGGACATCCATTAGATTATGAAGCAAGAAATAAAGGATTAGAATATGCTAAACCAATAAAAGTAGGTAATAATGTTTGGATTGGTGGAAATGTTTGTGTAATGCCAGGAGTAACAATAGGAGATAATGTTGTAATTGGAGCGGGAAGCGTTGTTACTAAAGACATACCATCAAATGTTGTAGCAGTGGGTAATCCATGTAAGGTTTTAAAAAGTATAGAGAAAAGAGAAGATTAAATGGAAGAATTTAAATTAAGTGAATTACTAGAAGGCAGACCAGAGAATATAGAAACAGATAAAGAAAAAAATTGTTATGATATTTTAGATAAATTAGGTATAAAATATCAGAGAGTAGAATACAATTTCTTTCCAAAAGAGCTTGAAGAACTAAAAGTGATAGATGAAAAATTGAATGTTAAAGGAATAAAAAATTTGATATTTAGAAACAAGAACAAAGATCAATTTTTCTTTGTAATTATACCAAGAGAAGAAAGATTTAATGATAAAGAATTTAGACACAAATTTGAATTACCTAAAATAACTATGGCAAAAAGAGAGGACTTGGAAGAATTATTAAATACACATTCTGGTGCTGTTAGCATAATGGAACTTGTAAATGATAAAAATAATATTATAAAATTGTTTATTGATGAAAATATATTAAAAGAGGAATATTTTAGATTTCATCCAAATGAAAATAGTTCTACAATAAGAATAAGTATGGAAGATTTTAAGAATAAACTTATTCTATATTTAAAGCATGACATTAATATGCTCTAATTGTAATATAAAAGTAATACTACTGTAACATAAAAAGGCAATTGGTGTGATATATTAAAGTGGAGGAAGGTCAATCAATTATAATGCCAAAAGATATACCTCACAGTGTTTATGGAGAAGAAAAATTTAAAATGCTATTGGTGGTTTTTTTTTTAAAAGATGTAGTATAAATTGATTAACAAAAACTCCCTTAAAAATGTATTGACACTATTAAGAGAGTTTATAATAATGTTAAGGGAGGAAAATAAAAATGAATAGAAAAAATAAAAGACAGTCAGGAATAACATTAATCGCACTTGTTGTAACAATTATTG
Organism: uncultured Clostridia bacterium; assembly: GCA_934167735.1. Classification (GTDB taxonomy): domain Bacteria; phylum Bacillota; class Clostridia; order TANB77; family CAG-508; genus CAG-269. Next base: position 1,760 of record CAKPLV010000255.1, read on the forward strand.
TACTTATGATATTAGCAGGAATAAGTGTGTCAA
>CAKPLV010000256.1 GCA_934167735.1 uncultured Clostridia bacterium
ATATTAGTGTGGTGTAACATATTCTGTTTTACCACACTAATATTGACAAAATTGTATTTGAGAATATAGAGTTTGGAGGGAAAGAGCTTTAAAAAAATTCACACCAGTATTGACAAGAGTATATCGAAATAACTGTGTAAACTCTAGAAAATAAAAATTGACTATGATACAATAGAAAAAATCATAGTCAATTTTTCTATTGTAAGAAAGGAGCAAAAAATGGCTAAACATAAAAAAATATCAGAAGAAAGAAGAAAATTTTTACAGGAGTTTATTGCACAGAATAATATTAATACTGCACAAGATATCCAAGAAGCTTTAAAGGATATGTTTAAAGATACACTTCAGGAAATGTTAGAAGCAGAAATGACCACTCAATTAGGATATAATAAGTACGAGTATACTGATGATGCAAAAACAAATTATAGAAACGGATATGGCTCAAAAACAATACATTCCAGTGCAGGAGATTTTAAAATTGATGTTCCAAGAGATAGAAATGGAGAATTTGAACCAATGATAGTAGAAAAAGGATCAAATGATATTTCAGATATTGAGCAAAAGATAATTAGAATGTATGCTAGAGGAACATCTAATAAAGAAATATATGAACAGATGAAAGAATTATATGGTGTACATATTAGTCCAGATATGGTAACATCAATAACAAATAAGGTTATTCCCAAAATCAAAGAGTGGCAAAATAGACCATTAGAAAGTGTATATCCAATTATTTTTATAGATGCAACATATTTTAATGTCAAAGTTGAACAAAGAATTGTAAAAAGAGCAGTTTATATAATTTTAGGGATAAATCTTTCAGGCGAAAAAGAAGTTTTAGGCTTTTATATTAGTGAAGTAGAAAGTGCTAAGCAATGGGCTGGAATATTAAATAATCTAAAAAATCGAGGAGTAAAAGATATTTTAGTATTATGTGCTGATGGATTATCTGGTTTGAAAGAAGCAATAGCAGCAATTTATCCTATGGTAGAATTTCAAAGATGTATAGTTCATATGATAAGAAATACTGTGGCATTTGTATCATATAAAGATAGAAGAGAATTGTGTAAGGATTTAAAATTAATATATACAGCAGCTGATGCGGATTCTGCATATACGAATTTACTAGAATTACAAGAAAAATGGAGTAAAAGAAAAGTTTCACTAGATAATTGGGGTAACAATTGGGATGCAATAGTTCCATTTTTCAAATTTGGACCAGAATTAAGAAAAATAATGTATACAACTAATGCCATTGAAAGTCTTAATAATAGCTATAAAAGGATAAATAAAGGACGTAGAATATTTCCAAGTGAACAGTCTTTAGAAAAAAGTTTGTTTTTAGCAACAGAAATAATTACAGAAAAATGGACAGCAAAATATCAAAATTGGGGTGTTATTCTTCAAGAATTAAGAATTCATTATGGAGATAGAATTTCAAATATAATAAATGTTTAAAAAATAACAGACATTGTGTTCACTTAATAAAACCTTTTTAATAAGGTTTATTAAGTGAACGCATAAAAATTAATATTATATTTACATTATAACAAAAATGATGTATATTAAAAATATAAAATAATAGATACCATAAAATTAATTACAGTATCTAATAATCATAGTCAATCCTAGTTTACACGGTAAACTCTATATTCTCATTGGAGAGTTATTTCTTTAAGACTATCAATAATCCATTCATAAAATGTTTTGTTGAAACCTCATACTTTCTTTTAGTATCATCGATATAAAAAAATTTATTTAAAGTTTGAG
>CAKPLV010000257.1 GCA_934167735.1 uncultured Clostridia bacterium
GTTTATTGGGAAATATGCAATTTGTGAAACAAATAAATAATTTATATTTATATGTAATTAACCCAATAATATGGATTGTTATATCAGTCATTTTATATTTTTTATTAGGTAAAAATATAGAAAATAAAAAATTAAAAAATGTAATTATAGAATATACAATAGTAGCAGTTTTGAGTTTCATAATCATAAATATGTTGTCAGGACTTGTTGTAACATTTGGAAAAAATCCAAATAGTACAACAATAATTGGATTAATATATAATTTTTGGATATTTGGGGTTGAACTAATTGCAAGAGAATATATTAGATATAAATTAATAAACAATGTATATGATAAAGAAAAAAGCATAATTGCTATACTTATATCTATTGCATATGTTGTTATAGATATAAACTTTAATATATTTAGTATAAAAAATGTTACAGCTTTATATATAGTAACATATTTTTTACAATCAGTATTACCAAATATTGCACAAAATATAGTATTTTCTTATATGGCAATATATTCAAACTATGTAGGACCAATAATATATGTAGTAGTAACAAATTTATATTTTTGGATTTCGCCAATATTACCAAACTCACCATGTATTATGTCTACAATAATTCAAACAACAATTCCAATAATATTACTACTATATATTAGATACACAAAAAACAAATTAGATATATTTAGAACAAAAGAAAATATAATGAATTCAGATCCAAGAAATATAATTCCATTGGTTGTCATGATAATACTTGTAATATGGTTTGCAATTGGAATATTTCCTATAAGACCTATTGCAATTGCCACAGGAAGTATGGAAAAAGAATTATATGTTGGTGATGTTGCAATTATAAAAAAATGTAATGCAAATGATGTAAATGAAGGTGATATTATTCAATATCAAATGGAAGGATATACTGTAATACACCGAATAATAGAGAAAAAACAAAAAAATGGTGAATTTTATTTTATTACCAAGGGAGATAACAATAATGCACCAGACCAAAAAGAAGTAAAAGAAAACCAATTAATTGGTAAAGTAATATTTAAAATAAGATATATAGGTTATCCTGCTATTTGGTTACATATATTACAAAGTAATGAACCAAATATTCAGGTAGAAACATAAAAAAATAAGGGGAGGTAAAAATGCGAGTAAAGCAACAAAATAAAATACGTAAATCAACTAAATATTTTTTAACGTGTTTTGCTGTTATTCTTATATTAATATCCTCTGTTAATCTTATGCAAAATCTATCAAAAGAAAACATAAAAACAAGAACAAAAGAAATATATAATTATACAAACAAATTTAATTATGATTATAAAGTAAATCTTTTAAGAAACAAATACATTGATCAAAATAGTGAAACCAATAAATCATTAGTATATGTTACAGGATTAATTGATACAACAGATCTTACTTTAAATTATGATTATATATCAGATAAAAAATCAAATCTAAAATATACATATTCAGTTGAAGGAAATTTAAAAGCCACATATACTAAGAATGGTGAAGAACAAAAGATTTTAGATGAAAAAGAAACAATCATTGAAGAAACATCAAAACAAATAAATGATAGTAAATTTAATATAACAGAAAAATTAAATATAGATTTAAAAGAAAAAAATAACATGTTAGAAGAATTTAAACAAAAAATGGGAATGAGTATAGATGCTAATTATGTTATTATATTAAAAGTAAATATTAGTACAAATAT
>CAKPLV010000258.1 GCA_934167735.1 uncultured Clostridia bacterium
ATAAATTAGCAAAGCTTAAATATGCTATTTATTGCATAAAAATGTAGGGACTGTCCCCAAATTGTCCCCACTTTTAAAAATTTATATTAATTTTTATTCATTAATAATTCTTTAAACTTGTTGTTACTGTAAGGTTTTATTATCTAAAGATTTTTCCATTTTAAACACACCTCAACGGGTTATGAGTTTTTTGCGCATCAACAATGTATCCAACATCTTCTTTCTCTTCATCTAAGTATGTTACAAATTGTTAAACTTCATTTGTATTTGTCCATCTAACATTAGAATAATTCACATCTAGATTTAAATCAATCTTTTAAAATATATATCATGTAGCTCTTCTTCTGATATGATTTCATTCATATATTTACATATTTTTGTTCTTAGGAAAGAGAATTCTACAACTCCATATGTGTAAAGCAAACCTTTTGTTTAATCTTCTATTCTACCATAATTTGCTCCTATTCTTTTTCTATTTTATTTAATTCTTCAGTTATTGCTGCATTATATATAAATTTCCCATCTATTTTTTCATATATAATATACCACATTTTTACAGTTCTATCCACATTTATATTGATTATATAAATATTTTGTTGTACAATAATTTCCTAAGGAGATTTAAAAATGAATTATGATGATTATTTAAACAAAAATATTACTGTAGAAATTGATAGACCTATGGGATCTAAACATCCTAAACATGGATTTATTTATCCTGTTAATTATGGTTTTGTACCAAACACTATAAGTGATGATGGAGAAGAAATTGATTGTTATGTTTTAGGAATATTTGAGCCAATAGAAACTTATACTGGTAAATGTATTGCTATTATTCATAGGCTTAATGATAATGATGATAAACTAATTATTGTTCCTAAAGATAGTAATTTTTCTGATGATGCAATTAGAGCATTAACTGATTTCCAAGAACATTATTTTGAAAGTGTAATTATAAGGCCTAATGATTTCATTAATTGGAGTCAAAATATTCCAGAATTTTCTGTTACAAATTTAGCAAATAGTTTAAAATTTTATGAGACTATTGGCTTTAAAATTAATTATCAAAGAGTTGAATACAAATTTGCATTTATTTCTTTAGATAATATTCAATTTATGCTTCAAGAATTATCTGATGAAAACAAATGGGAACTAGCACCACTAACTTATCCATTTGGAAATGGAATCAATTTTCAATTAGAAGTTTCAAATATTGATATTATTTATAATTCTCTTAAAAATAATAATTACAAAATTGTTTTTGATATTGAAGAAAATTGGTATCGTCAAGATAATAAATTACTTGGAAATAAAGAATTTCTTGTTCAAGACCCTGATGGATATTTATTACGTTTTTCTCAAGATATTGGTCAAAAAAACTTGTAAAAAATTACATTTTATTTGACGATTTTATTACCAAAATTTGTTCCTTTAAATATAATACTATAAGTAGTATAATATAATTATAGATTTATGGAGGTTCAAATGAAGTTTGAAAAAATAAATAAATATAAAATTAGAATAACATTCAATTCTGATGATATGAGAGTACATAATGTTTCTACTAATGATTTTTTATTAAATAAACCGATTTCTCAAAAAGTACTTCAATTATTAATTTCACAAGCTGAAAAAGAAATAGGTTTTTATGCTGATGATTCAAAACTTCTTGTTGAAGCCGTATCAACTAATAAT
>CAKPLV010000259.1 GCA_934167735.1 uncultured Clostridia bacterium
GTGTTTATGATTATATCATATTTTCTTAAGTTCTCTCCTAGATTGTTAATATTTATTGAATTATGTCCATATGCTTGTATCCATGCCAAATCTTCATCTTTTCTTGCAGCACATGTTACTTTTACTGCTAATCCCGATAATTTTCTAGCTAATACTTTTCCTATTCTTCCAAATCCTAAAATTAAGACTTCACTTCCATGTAAAATTTTATTTGTATGTTCTATTGCAAGTTGGATTGTTCCTTCTGCTGTTGCAATTGTATTTAATACTGCTAATTCTTCTCTTTTCATAATATCAACAATTTCAATATATTCATCATTTGCCATTTCATATACTTCTGGTAATATTCCTCCAGCAATTAATACTTTTGCATTTATAACATGCATCATTTCTCTTATAGTAATTTCTTTGTCACTAAATGGTGTGTTTAATGTTACACCATTACTACTAAATGGTACTGGTCCTATTACTATTTCTACATTTTCAATTGCTTTTTTTATTGATTCACATTGAATTATTTTATTACACTTTTTCAAATCTTCTGATTTTTCTAGACCATATACATATACTTCATTTTCATCATTTGCCAACATTATGGCTAATTTAACTGTACGTAAATCTCCACCAATTATAGCTATTTTATATTTCATAAAACCTCCAATCTATATATTATTATATTTAATTTGAAGGTTTTTATGAGTTATTTTTCTCTTTCTTTTGAATTTTCTTGAGTTATTTCTTTGTTTTTATTTATAATTTTCAAATCATTGTAACCTATTTTCTTTGTTATCTCTACCATTTCTTCAAGATGTTTTTTAGCTTTTAGTTCTTTTGGCGTTAATTTTCTCTTTTTTTCTTCTTCAAAATCTAAATTAAATGGTATTGAAAGTTTTGCAATTATAGGTGCAAATGTAACATCTTTTTGAATTTTTTCTACTATCTTTTTAGGTTCTTCTTGAATTGCTACATTAGCATATTGTATTGCTTTTTCTTTATTGTTTTTTAATAAATTAATTTTTGCTAGTTCTAAATAAGCATCAGCACAAAGTTCTTCATCTTCTGTTGCTTGCATGAAGTATTCTTCTGCCTCTTCTAATTCTTTATATATAACTGCAATTTCTGCTAAACTGTATTTTGTGTTATATACAAGTGAATTTAATTCTGCTGCTTTTTCATAATATAGTTTTGCATCTTGGAAATCATTTAACATTGTATAAGCTATTCCTAAATTGTAATTTAAATCATAACTTGTTGGATTATATTTTAATGCTTCCATATATACATTTACCGCTTCTTTATAATCTTCTTTTTCTATTAATAAATCTCCTAATGCAACAGATGCTTCAATATAATCTGGCTTTTTTTCTAGCAAACTTGTTAACATTTGACTTGCTTCGTCTTTTTTATCTAAATCTGTTAGAATCGTTGCAACTTTATAATATGAATCATAATCTTTTTTGTTTATTTCAATTACTTGTGCATATTCATCTACAGCCTTTCTTTGTCCGCCTTCTTTTTCATAAATTTGTGCAAGTAATTTGTGACCTATATAACTTTCTGGATATTTTGTAACAAGCTTAATAAGTATACTTTTAGCACCTTTTGTATTTCCAAATATAATAAGCATTTTTGCTACTAATCCATAAATTTTTTCTAGTAATTTTCCATCTGTTTTTTCTGCAATTAATAC
>CAKPLV010000260.1 GCA_934167735.1 uncultured Clostridia bacterium
ATTAGAAATTGAATATGCTAAAAAACTTGGTAAAGAAATTATGTATTATAGTGATATTTATTAAAAATTAAACAAATTTTTGTAAATATATTGCTTAATAATAAAAAATATGTTATATTTATAATACTAGAGGCAATAAATTATGCAAATTGCATATAATATTATTGCTAGAAATAGCAAAAAAGTTGGTGAATCCAGCCATAAATTGGAACTTAAAAAAGGGGGATTAGAGTTTACACTCTAATCCTTTTATAATTATTGTATTTTTATTAAATTTAATATATAATTTAAAACATTAAGGAGGAAAAATGAATAACAATATTGAAAAATTATTAGACTCTTTATCCAAAAGTAAATTTAGAGGTTCTTTTCATTTAAATAAAAAGATGAAAGAATATGTAAAAGAAAAAGGAATTGAAAAAATAAAATTAGATGCAACAGATTTAATAACAAAACGAATAGGTAATGCAGAACCCAAAAACGATGGAAAGCAAACACCTATGAGGCAAGTACACCCTGTATTTATTGCACAACATGCTACCGGATGTTGCTGTAGAGGATGTTTAGAAAAAATACATGGTATAAAAAAAGGACATAGTCTTTCAAAAGAAGAAATAGAATATGTTGTAAATGTAATAATGCTATGGATAAAAAATGAAATGGAGAATTAAAATGAAAAAAGAAACAAGTGTTGTTGTATCAGTAATATCGATATTAATAGGAATAGTAATAATAATTTTAAATATAATTTTGAAAAATTTTGATTGGCATCTAAGATCTTGGATGATAACATTAGCACCTGCATTAATAACATTAGGAATTGCAACTTTAGGTTATATATCTTTAAATACAATAAGAAAAGATTTGCCACGAGTATTTTTTATGATTGTTTGGACAATTATATGTTTAATAATAATATCTATAGAATTTTTTCTTTGGGCGTGGATTGTTAAAAGTGATACTGTAAAAGAAATTGATGGAACTAAATATGTAGGAGTAGAATATTACAGCAATAGAATGAGAAAAACAGTTATATATTATAAAGAATTTAATATATTTGCATATCATGAAACAAAAGAATATATAGAAGAATTCTATGAACATGATAATTATGATCAACCAGAATATAGAAGATATCACAAAGAAAATTCAGATGAAGATGTAGTAATTTATTATATAGATAATATATTTGATCAGAAACCTTACAGAAATGTAAGGCTTTTGTAAGATAAATCGATGGTAACTTTACCTCAAAGTATTTATAATTAATTTAAATTTAGAAAGGAGTTTATTATGGAAAAGATATTAGAGGTAAAAAATATTGAAAAATACTATGGAAACAAATCAAATTTAACAAAAGCCATAGACAACATCAGTTTTGATGTTACTAAAGGAGAATTTGTAGGAATAATGGGAGCAAGTGGATCTGGAAAAACAACATTGTTAAATTGTATTTCCACAATAGATAGAGTAACAGCAGGACACATTATTATAAATGGAGAAGATATTACAAAATTAAAAGGAAATAATTTAAACAAATTCAGAAGAGAAGAGTTAGGTTTTATATTTCAAGATTTCAACTTATTAGATACATTAACAGCTTACGAAAACATAGCACTAGCATTAACTATTCAAAGAGTAAATGCCAATGAAATTGATAGAAGAGTAAATGAAATAG
>CAKPLV010000261.1 GCA_934167735.1 uncultured Clostridia bacterium
TTTTATAATATCATCATATTCATCTGAATCTATATAATTTCTCATATCTTTTTGAAGAATTTGTTCTCCATAATCTCCATGGTCAAAACTAAACGCATCTTTAAAAGTATGATATTGGGTAAATTGTTCAAATCTCCCAATATCATGTAATAATCCTATTAGTGTTGCAAGCTCTATATCATCTTCTGATAAATTAAGTGCTTTTGCAATTTTATTAGAAATTTCCATTACCCTTAAAGAATGTTTTTGCTTGTTTTGTATTTCAAAAACTGACATATCATATTTTTCAGTATATTTTATAAATTCATTAATTGACTTTTGTAAATCTATTTTCATTTTGAAATTTCTCCTATTTATATATTATAAATGTTAATTTCTCATCAATTATTTTTGCGTCATTTCCTTTTTGAGCTGTTATTTCTTCAGAATCTTCTGTTTCATAATATATTTTTTGTATTCCTGTTGCTATTTTTTTGATTTCTTTTGATTCTTTATTGTAATAATACAAATTTCCATCTTTTAATCCTACAATATTATTAGATGCCCCAGCCCAACCTCTAGCTATCAATGTTGTTTCAGCTTTTTCTAATAATTCCTCACCACTTTGAATTTCTTCAACTTCATTTGATGGTTTTTGTTCTTCTGTTTTTCCATTTTCAATTGTATTTTCTGAATTGTTTATTGTATTGCCTGTTGTGTTGTTTGCTGGTTCACTTATTTCATTATTTGTATTATCTTTTTCTACTTTTCTAAAAACTTCTATTCCGACAAATACTATTATTGCAATTATAATAATTCCAATTAAATATTTTTTCTTCATATTTATCCCCTCTATTTTACAACAATATTATATATTTTATTTTTTACATATATTTCTCTTACTATACTTTTTCCTTCTAATTTGTCTATAATTGCTTCATGAACTTTTTCTTTTACAGCACTTTCTTCTTCATCAAGTTGAATTTTTATAGTTGCCTTTAGTTTTCCATTTACTTGAATAGGTATTTCTATTTCATCATCAATTACTTTTGAAGGATCATATGTTGGCCATTCATATGTTGCTATTTCTCTTTCGAATCCTGCTAATTGATTTAATTCTTCTGTCATGTGTGGTGCAAATGGATTTAATAATGTTAAAAATGTTTTGAATTCAGCTTTATTGATTTTCTTTAATTTAACAAATTCATTTAACATTGTCATAAATGTTGATACACATGTGTTAAATTTCATTTCTTCAATATCTTCAGAAACTTTCTTTATTGCTTTATTCATCATTTTTTCTGTTTCTTTTGAGTATGTATCTCCTTCAACTAATATATCTTTTAAGTTCCATACTCTATCTAAGAATTTGTAACATCCTCTAATACTATCCATTGACCAACTTGCAGTTTGATCAAATGGTCCCATAAACATTTCATATACTCTAAACGCATCAGCTCCAAATTCATTTACTATATCATCTGGGTTGATTACATTACCTTTTGATTTTGACATTTTTTCTCCATTTGATCCAAGTATCATTCCATGTGATGTACGTTTTGCATATGGTTCTTTTGTTGGAACAACTCCTATATCATATAAGAATTTATGCCAAAATCTTGAATATAACAAGTGAAGTGTTGTATGTTCCATACCACCATTATACCAGTCAACTGGAGCCCAATATTTTAA
>CAKPLV010000262.1 GCA_934167735.1 uncultured Clostridia bacterium
GTTTTTAATGGTTTTTTTGCAAAATAATTATATTTTATTTCTAATTCTTTTGCAACATTTTTTACTTTTTCATGTTTATTTGAATTTGATAATATATATAATTTTACACCATTTTGTTTTAAATCATTTGCCCATTCCAATGTACCATTTTCCATGTTTTTGTCATAGTCTATTAATGTATTATCTACATCTAAAATTAGTGCTTTTATATTATTATTTTGCAAAAAATCTTTTGTTATTTCTCTGACATTTTTAAAATAAGCTTTTGGATATAATAACATATTTCCCCCTTTTTTTCACATTTTACTATATAATTGATTTAAAATCAATTATATTTATGCATTTATATTGTCTTTGTATATTTTATAATCTCTCATTATTTTTCTTATATATGTGTTTGTTTCTTTATATGGAATGTTTTCTATATCAGATCCATCTGATTTTATAACACCTGTTTTTATCCATTTATCAACATTTCCGCTTCCAGCATTATATGCTGCTAATGCAATTTCAGTACAATTATTATATTTATCTAATAAATTTGAGATATATTTTGTTCCTAAATTTATATTAACATCAGGCTCTAGGATATCATTATCTTTAAGATTTATTCCACTTTTTTTAGCCAATTCTTCTGCTGTTGAATCCATTAATTGCATTAATCCTTTTGCCTCTTTGTTTGAAACTGCATTTGCATTAAAATTACTTTCAGCTTTTATTATCGCATATATTAGTTCTTCTTCAACACCATATTCTTCTGCATATTTTTTTACATATTCAGAATATTCTTTTTTATATGTTGTTTTTACTATTAAATTATTTGTATTCAAGCCAATTATTATCATTAGCAAAATAAGAATAGTTAATAAAATCGAAAAATTATTTTTTCTTTTATTTCTTCTCTTTTTCAAATTTAAAATCTCCTTATTTACAATCATACCAATTTTTTGCCTCTGAAACTTCAGCAATTAATGGTACATTTAGTTTTATCGCATTTTCCATACATTTTTTAAGTATGTCTTTTACTGTATCAACTTCCTCTAATGGTGATTCAATCATCATTTCATCATGTACTTGAAGTACTATTTTTGATTTTAATTTATTAGTTTTTAATTCATTTAAAACATTTATCATCGCAATTTTCATTATATCTGCTGCAGTACCTTGTATTGGTGTATTCATTGCTGCTCTTTGTCCAAATTGTCTAACTATATAATTATTCGATTTCAATTCTGGTATATATCTTCTTCTGCTAAATAATGTTTCAACATAACCTGTTTCTTTTGCTTTTTCAACTGTTTCATCCATAAATGTTTTTATACCTGAATATTGTTCCAAATATTGGTCAATATATTGTTTTGCTTGTTTTCTTGATATACCAAGTTGTTCTCCAAGTCCAAAATCACTAATTCCATACACAATTCCAAAATTAACAGCTTTTGCATTACTTCTTTGTTCTTTTGTAACCTCATCTATTGGTGTATGGAACACCTTAGATGCTGCTTGTTTGTGAATATCTTCTCCATTATTAAATGCTTGTACCATATGTTCATCATTTGATATATGTGCAAGTACTCTTAATTCTATTTGAGAATAATCTGCATCAATATAAAGATATCCATCTGCAGGTTTAAATACTTTTCTTAATTGCTTTCCTAATTC
>CAKPLV010000263.1 GCA_934167735.1 uncultured Clostridia bacterium
TCAAAAGAAATTCAATATAAATGGAAGAGTATGTCTTGAAAATTTAGTGCTATTTGGTTTAGCAAGCTGTTTCATCATCTATATTGTAAATCCATTTCTTATTAGCAAAATAGAAATGATTCCATCAAATGTTCAAACAGTAATAATTGCTATTTTATTAGTAATACATTTAGTTGATAATATAGTTTCATATAAGATAATACTTAACTTGAAACAAGTATCAAATGAAATTAAAGATAATACAATTGAAATATCTGAAAAAGTTAGAAAAATTATACATAACAAATCTACATTTCATAGAAGATTGGTTGATGCTTTCCCAAATATAAAGGAAAAAGTACAATTCAAAAAATGGACTATAAAAGAAAAATTAGAAGATATAAAAGAAAGAATAAAAAAATAAAAGTACAGATGAGGGTTTACAAATTTATTGTAAATCCTCTTATAAGATAATTAAAGGAGAAAAATATGGGAAACATTGTACTACTTGATGATTTAACGATAAATAAAATAGCTGCTGGAGAAGTAATAGAAAGACCAGCAAATGTTGTAAAAGAATTAGTAGAAAACTCAATAGATGCTGGAGCAACAAGTATTATAATAGAAATAAAAAATGGTGGCAAAACATTTATAAAAATAATGGATAATGGTAAAGGAATAGCACCAGATGATATGGTACTTGCTGTTGAAAGACATGCAACAAGTAAAATTAGAAAAATTGAAGACTTAGACAAAACATATTCAATGGGTTTTAGAGGAGAAGCATTAGCAAGTATTGCAGCAGTTTCAAGATTAACAATAAGTTCAAAAGCTAAAATTGTTGTTGAATCAGGAGATATAATTGAAACAGACGAATATGGCCAAAGTACAGGAACAACAATGATTGTAGAACAATTATTTTTCAATACACCAGTTAGATACAAATTTTTAAAACAAGATGCAACAGAAACAAAATATATAAAAGAATGGGTGCAAAAAACAGCATTAGTAAATACACATATATCATTTAAATTAATAACTGATGGAAAAAATGTTTTTCAAACAAGTGGAAATGGAAAAATAAGAGATATTATATATTTATTATATGGAAAAGAAATTGAACAAAATTTAATAGATGTAAATTATGAAAATGAAAAAATAAAAATTACAGGTGTTATTGGTAATACAATGATTGCCAAAGATAATAGGAAAAATCAAATATTTTATTTAAATAACAGAAATATAAGAAATCAAATATTGACAAATAGTGCAGATCAAGCATTTAAAGGTGCAACAGGAATAGGAAAATATGGATTTTTTATATTAAATATGCAAATGCCAGCAGACTATTATGATGTAAATGTACACCCAACAAAAATGGAAGTAAGGTTCAAAGATGAAGATGTAATTTATAAAAATTTATATCATGCAATAAAAGGTGCAATGGTAAATAATGAATTTTTAGGAAATACTGAAAAAACAAATGTAGAAGAATATGTAAATAATGAATATAATTTCTTACAAAACAGAAGTGAAGAATTGCCACAAGAAGAATTGATAAATAGATCAGAAAAAAGAGAAGTAGAATACAAATATATTGGAATTCTATTTAGAACATTTATCATGATAGAAATTGATAATGAAATATTTTTAATAGATCAACATGCTGCACATGAAAGG
>CAKPLV010000264.1 GCA_934167735.1 uncultured Clostridia bacterium
GTGTTCTTCTGGATATTTTTCGAAATCTAAATCATGTAATAATCCTACTATTCCCCAAAATTCTTTTTCATCTCCATATCCTAGTTTTTCTGCAAAGTATTTCATTACTCCTTCAACTGTTAGTGCATGTCTTATATGAAATTTTTCTTTATTATATTCTCTTAATAATTCAAATGCTTCATTTCTTGTTATATTACTCATTTTTATTCCTCTTTCAAATTTATAAAATATAAGAGGGCTTTATATAGGCCCTCTTTGTAAAACCTCCTATTCATATTGTTTATAGATTTCTTTTAATTGATCTTTTATTGTTTCTTCTTCCTCAACCGGAACTTTTAGAGATACATATGGTTCTAATTTTTCTTTTGGAATAGAATGTGTTAAATATGTATCTAACCCATTAAGCCTTTTCTGTTTATACACTATACTTCCTGGTATTACATTTGCAAATTCAAATTTTTCATACCAATAAGAATAACTAGCTACATTATCATAATTCAATTCAAATGTAACTGTTTGTGCTTTTTGCAGATCTGTTTCAATTGTTTTAAATTCAAAATCAACATCATCTTCAGGCTTTCCATTATTTATTCCATACCAATTTTGACCATAGTCCAATTCCGTATCTAGATTCATAATTGCAGAATATGTTTTTCCATTTTTCATATATTCTGGATATGTTATAATTGTGTTTCCATTATAACATTTGATTCCATAGAAATATGAACCATAGTCTACTAATTTATCAATGTTTTCAGCTACTTTTACAAATTTTATCCATGGATTATCTTCATCTGTATTCATATACAAATAATATAAATCATTGTTGGTATCTAATATATATCCATAGCTAAAAATATTGATTTCTCCTGGAAATGTAATAGTTTCTCCTATTTGTTTACCAAAATAATAAATCTTGAATTCACTGCCATCTTTAATTACTGTAGCATTTACTCTTTCTCTAACATCATCAAATTCTTGATTTGTTCCATATAGATCGACATAATCAAATGATGTGGCTTTAAATTCATTACCAACTATATCATAACTACCATTTTTCCAGTCAATTTCAATTGTTTCCAACTTTCTTGAATTTGGATATGTAGTTCCTGTCATAATTATGTCTTTATTGCTTTTATCAACATACATAGATATGTAGTCATAAAATGTTGTTGAAACAAATCTGTATTTTAAAGTTGCGTCATGTACTACAACTTCATATCCTGTTGATGTGTCTTTTGATTTTTCAATCATGATATATGATTCTTTATTATTCAAATAGTACATAATGACAAAATCCGGATTTTCAGATGCAAACATATCTGTAATGTCTTCACTCATAAATTTTGGAATTTCACTTACATATGTTGTATCTTCAATTGGATATTCACTTAACATCTTGTAAATATCTGAACAATATCTAATCAGCATATCATTAGTAACTATTGGCTTTGATTGTTTGAATTCTCTTACTACAAATACAGTACCTAACAAAAACAAAAAAATCATTATCCGATCTATTGTTCTTAAAATGCTTTTTTTCTTTTTGTTTTCTACAACTTCTTCTCTTTCTTCAATTTCATAGTTCTCTTCTTTTTCGATTTTTTCCATCATGTCCTCCTAGAAATTTTAATAAAAATATTTGGTTTTACTT
>CAKPLV010000265.1 GCA_934167735.1 uncultured Clostridia bacterium
CATATACCTCACACCCTATTATAGGCTTTATTCCTTCTTTTTTACATGCTTTATAAAAATCTATTGCTCCATACATTACTCCATGATCAGTAATTGCCATTGCCTTCATTCCAAGTTCTTTGGCTCTTACTGGTAGATCTTTTATTCTGTTTGCACCATCTAATAAACTGAATTCACTATGTATGTGCAAATGTACAAATTCTGACATATATTTTACCTCCTGCAAAACAAGAGACTATTTATTTATAGACTCTTCTTTTACTTTTTTATATAGTTCAAGTGCCTTAAGCACTGCTTCTTCTTTTGTGTCACATATTGTATAAATTTTGCAATCCCATAATGTACAATTTTCTTCATTTAAGAGATTGTTTCTTTTTAAAAATTCTCCAATTGGTTCACTAAATAATCGCAATTTATCAATGTTATTTTCTTTGATATTATCATTTATTCCTAATATTATTGTTGCATATTGCTCTCCAATTTTTATTGTTTTAATTATTAAATCTTCTGGAATGTCACATGTAACAGTTGAATCAATAATTATACTATTTTCTCCAATTGTAGTTTGTGGATATATACAACTATTTTCTATATAACATCTTTTTGTTAATTTACCATATATTGTTGAATTAATAATTATATTTTCTGCTTTTGTTTTATTAAATGCAATTTTTATAAATTCACTAACTGTTCCATAATGAATGAATTTTCCATCTTCAATTTCTTCAATATTTATTGTACAGTCATGAATTTGATTCCATATATCTTTTCTTAATTCAATTAATTCCTGTGTTAATTTTCCTTCTGCTTTAGAATTTAAGTATTCATCTTCTTGTGCTTCTGTTGAAAGTGGATACATCAAGTCTGTATATAAATTTACTATAATATTATTGTCAAATTTTACTTCTTTTAATTTGTTTATTGTTTCTTCATTGTAATATATTGTACCTGTATCAATTTTTACTTGTCCATCAGCATTTACAGCATTTTCTTTTTGTAATTTTTCTATGCTTTCTTTTTGTAATGTTTTCTTTATTAAGCAATTTTCAGTTACAAAAACACCATGTCTTTCTCCTGTACTTGCTGGTGCTAATACTGATATTGCTGTATTATTTGTTATATGATTTGATTTGATTTTTTTGTATATTGTTGTGCAATCTCCTGATACTATAAGTATTCCTGAATCCATCTTTCTACCTATTTCTGCTGTTTCTTCTATTATTTCATCAAACACTATGCTGTCTGGCTTGTCAAATGTTGGTGTACAAATTTTTCCTTTATCAGCATATAAAACTATTCTTTTGCTTTCTCCTGCTGAATTTATTAATAGAATTTTTTTATTTTTGGTTTCTATTTGATTTATTATTCTTAATAATGCTCCACCTGATCCAATTTTTTCTGTTTCTATTATTATTTTTATTTGTGTTTCTTCTGGTAATACTTTTTTTCTTTTTTCTATTTGTTCTTTTATTATTTCTTTTTGATATTGGTTTGATACTGTTATTATTATGTAGTCAAATATTTTTTTCATTTTCTCTCCTTCTTATTAATATATTGCTTATTTCTTACAAAACTTGAATTTATTCTTATTCTTTTAATTAGGTGGCATAAATAAAAAACAATAAATTTTTTCTTTATCTGTTATAAATAT
>CAKPLV010000266.1 GCA_934167735.1 uncultured Clostridia bacterium
AATGCATAAAATCATACACTGTAGTGAGTAGTTTACTACGAGTGAAGCAGTGAATTAGGGATATTATAAGCATATGGCAAAAGGATGATTAATCGTATTTTCTACCTGTGAAAAGAAAGAAATATCTGTATTTTTTAAGATTGCATGGAAAGTGATAGAATTAACTTTTACTAAAAAATACTGTTTTTTAATGTTTTTTGCTTTACATATTATTTTATTAAGGTTTTAGAAAAGTTGAACAAAATCACTATATAGCAATATATAATATATAATATATAATATATAATATATATATATATATTAACTATTAGGTAATTATGTTCAGCTTTTTTTATTAAATTAATTTGTATAGTAATCTTAATTTAAATTCCATTTCATCAGAGTATCTGAATTGTTTTTCTAAAGCTTTTTCTATTTGTTTAATTTTCTTTTTTCTTTGATTAAAACCAGTAAGTTTATAGTATTCATTATATGTGAAATTAGCTATTTTCTTTTTTTTCTCATTTTCTATTTGTTGTTTGATATTGTTATCTAAGGTTTCTCTTATTGCTTTTCCTAATTGAACCTTAGCCCAATTAATATCAGCTTCTGAAAGATTATATTCATAATTTAAAGGCTTTTCTATTATTATTATTTTTTTTATTTCTTCTATATCTTCTATGTTAACATTATGGTAAAAGTAATCCAAACTAGGAATATTAACTAATATTGCTTTAAATTTTTCTATTATTTCTTTATTGGTTAAAAAATTAAAAACGCATTGTTCATATTGTTGTTTATTACAACCACCAAAGTTTATTTTTCCAAACATTTTTATGTCATTTTCTTCGGCAAATTTCTTCTTATAGTTATTAAATGCTTCTATAAATTTTGTGTCTTTGATAACATATGGTATCTTGTTGTCTTCTTCTTGTACAACTATAGATAGCTCAACTTTAGTATTAAATTTTTTAAAATTCTCTATATTTATAGAAAATATCGAATAGCTTTTTGTTTTTATCAAAGATATTATGAAATTTTTCCATCTATCAAATGTTTCTGCTTTGATATTACTTTTTTCAAATTCTTTTTTTACTTTTTCAAATTTTTCTTGTATTCTTTCTTCGGATAAGCCTAAATATTTTATATCAAAAATTTCTTTCATTTTGCTATATCCCTCCTCATATACATAACTATCTTTGGAATTTATATATATATAATCCTCTAAGCAGGTATGAAAATATTCTTTATATTTATTTGCTCCATTATTTTCTCTATTGTCCTGAACTTTTTTTTGTTTTGAATAAATTTCATCTATCACTATTTTATTACCTTCTTTGTGATATTTACACATTGCATCTAATTGTTTTAAATATTTTTTCTTTGTATTTCCTCCTGTAGTAGACCAGTTCATAATCTCACAGATTTCTTTCCAATTTTTGTAGGTTTTTAATTCTAACATAATTTATTTCCTCCCTGCATTCTCTTGAATTTAGGAGTTATATCTGCTATACTGAAATTAGAAATATATAAAAGATATAAGCTCCAAGGACAGGCAATTCGCACTTGCTTGCCCTTATTTTTATTATACAATAAAAATTGGCAATTCATATAGGTTTCATCATTTTACATTTCAACCCTCCCAAAATGGGCGAATCCA
>CAKPLV010000267.1 GCA_934167735.1 uncultured Clostridia bacterium
ATATAGAAGATACCGCTTCATATTCACAATATCAAGGAGAAATTGAAGAAGGAGAAACATATATAGGAGTATTTTCTGGACTATTTTTATTTATAGCATTACTTTCAGTTGTTACAACAATGACAAGAGTCGTAAAGAAACAAAGATTACAAATAGGTACATTAAAAGCTTTAGGTTTCAAGAAAAATAAGATAATATTACATTATATAAGCTATAGTTTTTGGATATCTTTATTTGCATCTTTATTAGGACTAATTGCAGGTAGATATTTTATTGGTAATGTATTTATAGGACTTGAAATGAGCTTTTTCCAAATTCCAAATGGAAAACCAATAATTAAATATGATTCTTATTTGGTTGCATTACTTGTAATATTATGTGTTTCATTTGTTACATATTTAGCAACAAGAAAAATATTAAATGAAACAACAGCAGACACATTAAGAAATGAAATTCCAAAAGTAAAAGAAAATTCATTAAACATAACAACAAAGGGAATATTCAAAAAAATGAGTTTTAATACAAAATGGAATATTAGAGACATGTTTAGAAACAAAGCAAGAACTATAACAGGTATTGTTGGAATTACAGCATGTGCAATGTTAATTGTTTGTAGTCTTGGAATGTTAGATAGCATGAATTACTTTATAGATTTACAATTTAATAAAATATTCAATTTTGAATACAAATTGAGCTTAAAATCTAATTTAGATGAAACAGCACTTAAGGAGTTAACAGATAAATATGGAAACAATACATCTGAAAGCTTATATATAGAAATAAAAGATAAAGACGAAAATAGAGAATCAAACAATATATTTGTTATAGATAGTGATAATTATGTTAGATTTGTTGATGATAAAGACAATTTTATAAATGTAGATAATGATGAAGGAATATATGTTACATATAAATTAGCAAAAAATAATGGCTATAAAATAGGTGACGAAATTACATGGCATATTTCGGGAAATGGAACATATTATACATCTAAAATAGTTGGATTTAATAAAGATCCACAAAATCAAAATGTTACAATGACAAGAAAATATTTAGAGAGTTTAGGTATTAAATATACACCAGATTCATTATATACAAATTCTGATTTAACCAATACAAAAGAAATTACTAATGTAGAAGTAATATCTAATATAGACAATTTAAAAGAAGGAATGTCTAATATGCTTCAAACAATGAAAACAATGATAGTGCTTATTATTGGTATTGCAGTAATTTTAGGAGTTGTAATTATCTACAATTTAGGAATATTATCATATACAGAAAAACAATATCAGTTTGCAACTTTAAAGGTTTTAGGATTTAAAGATAAACAAATCAAAAAAATCTTTATAAAACAAAACAATATTATAGCTGTGATTTCGATAATTTTAGGATTACCTGCAGGATTTTACTTAACAGACTGGTTGTTTAAAACAGCTATTGAAGAAAGTTATGATTTTGGAGCTCATATAAATCTACAAACATATGTATTTGCAGCAATAGGAACATTTATCATTTCATATGTGGTTTCTAAGATTTTAGCTAAAAAAATAAGAAAAATAGATATGGTAACAAGCCTAAAAGGAAATGAATAATTCATGATTAATTAAATATTTAA
>CAKPLV010000268.1 GCA_934167735.1 uncultured Clostridia bacterium
ATGGCATATACATTTTTTAAAGCACAAGGATATAGTGTTGGAAATTCACTATGTGAACCAGACAAATGTGATTTAGCTTTAAGTTTAATGAAAAAAGCTAAAGAAAAAGGTGTAAAACTTTTATTACCAGTTGATACAAAAGTTGGTAAAGAATTCAAACCAGATACAGAAAGTAAAACTGTTGCTTGGACAGATATTCCAGATGAATGGGAAGGATTTGATATTGGAGAAAAAACAATTGAAATGTTCAAAAATGAATTAAAAACAGCAAAAACAGTTATATGGAATGGTCCAGTTGGATTATTCGAATTTGATCAATTTGCTATTGGAACAAATGCAATTGCAAAAGCTCTATCAGAATTAGAAGGAGCAACAACAATAATTGGTGGTGGAGATTCTGCTGCAGCTGTTGAAAAAGCAGGTCTTGCAAGCAAAATGACACATATTTCTACAGGTGGAGGAGCATCACTAGAGTTCCTTGAAGGAAAAAAATTACCAGGAATAGAATGTTTAATGGATAAATAAAATATTTTGAGGAGGAACAAAAATGCGTAGAAAAGTTATTGCAGGAAACTGGAAAATGAATATGTTACCAGATGCAACTATTAACTTTATAAATGAATTTGCACCACTTGTAAAAGACACTCAAAATGATGTTATTTTATGTGTTCCATATACAGATTTGTTCTATGCACTACTTAATGTGCAAGGAACAAACATTAAAATAGGTGCACAAAACATGCATTGGGAAGATAATGGTGCATACACAGGAGAAATTTCAGGAAAAATGTTAAAATCAATTGGAGTAGAATATGTAATAATAGGACATTCTGAAAGAAGACAATATTTTGCTGAAACAGATGAAACTGTTAACAAAAAAGTTAAAAAAGCACTTGAATGTGAATTAAAACCAATAATTTGTGTTGGTGAAACATTAGAACAAAGAGAACAAGGCGTTACAAAAGATATTATTACAAATCAAGTTGCAAAAGCACTTGAAGGAATATCAGAAGAACAACTTGAAAAAATAATAATTGCATATGAACCAATATGGGCAATAGGTACAGGAAAAACAGCAACAAAAGAAGATGCTAATGATACAATAAAAGAAATAAGAGCAAAATTAGCTGAAATTTATGGAAATGACAATGCTGAAAAAGTAATAATTCAATATGGTGGAAGTGTAAAATCTTCAAATGCCAAAGAATTATTCAATATGTCAGACATAGATGGAGGACTTGTTGGAGGAGCTAGTTTAAAATCAGAAGAATTTTCAAAAATAGTAAACTTTGATAAGTAATAGCATATAGAAAGGAAGAATTAAAATGGAGAAAAAACCTACCATGCTAATGATATTAGATGGTTTTGGAATTAATGAAAAAACAGACGGAAATGCTGTTAAATTAGCCAATACACCTAATATAGATAAACTAATGAAAAAATATCCAACAACAGAAATCTATACAAGTGGTTTAAAAGTTGGGTTACCAGATGGACAAATGGGAAATTCAGAAGTTGGACACACAAATATAGGTGCTGGAAGAATTGTATATCAAGAATTAACAAAAATAACAAAATCAATTGAAGACGGAGATTTCTTTAC
>CAKPLV010000269.1 GCA_934167735.1 uncultured Clostridia bacterium
TGCTGAATCTATGCCTCCATGAATAGTTAGTACATCAAATCCTTGCTTACTAATCTTTTCTGACTGTTCATTTATTAGAGCAATTAATGGTGAAATTACTACTGTTATTCCCCCAAGAACTAATCCAGACATCCAATATATTAATGATTTCCCTCCGCCTGTCGGCATAATACAAAGTGTACTTCCCTTATCTATAACATTTTTAATCACCTTTTTTTGGAAATATTTTAGCTTAAAATTTTTTTCTAATTGTGGGAAATACTCCTTAAACTGCAGATCTATATTATACATATCCGTATACTCCCTCTCTTATTTGTTGCCTAAAAAAATCAATCTCAGCTTTATGTTCATTTGCAACAAAACTTAAAAATACATCAACAATAACATATCTATAATTTAAATCTATATATACACTATTCTCTCTAGCTTTTTCATTAATTAATTTAAAAATATGATGTGCATAAAAAACAAATAATTCGTATGGATAGAAATAATTTTGTTGGATTAGACTTTTATCAATATCAATCATTAAAAACTCTGAATCTTGCGTACAATCAAATTTTTTCTTATCAGTTAAATACCAGAGTGCCCATATTGCCTCTCTACTTCTATTAGGGAATGTTGCTGGATAAACCTTATAAAGCATGTGACTTTTTATTCCACCTCCAATTACACCATATACAGTATAGTCATTTGTATCTAATAGACTAATTCTTAAATCCTCATATTTTTCAACATTATCATATAAATTCTCATCATAATAATTATTAATATATTGTTCTGCAAAATTATATAAATTACTTACTACTCTTAATAATTCTTGTGACTTTGCAATGCTGAAATCGTATCTATATTTATCTAGTTCCTTTGCCCTTTTATTGTGTAATGTAGAATGAATAATAGGACATTCATTCTTTAATACCGTAGATTTAAAGTACTGCGGATCATCCTCGTACTCCTCAAGAGATTCTTTATCAAATATTGCTTCGTACTTTTTTCTATCCTTTTCAAAATTTTCTACAGACTCTACAAGTATATTTTTAAACTTTTTAGTAATATCTATGTTCTTCTTTACTTTCACATTTTCAACACCAAACTTTTCAGCTAATCTTTTAATTTCTTCTTCCGATGCTATACTTCCAGCCTCTAGCATAATAAATTTATCAAAATATTTTTCAAACGTATTATTAACGCTTTCTATTACCTTGTCTATATGATTAGTTTCATAACAAACCTCTTCCACTGAACGTTCCTCTTGATGTACGTACATACAACCCCTCCAAACATATTAATAATTTAATTATATACTTAAAAGGATTTATTTTCCATATTTTCATATAACTATACTTCTTATACTTTCATAACTATTTAAAATTAACCTCAGTCGTATCCCTTACAGTATCCTGGTGACAACCATTATTTCTTAATTTAACATTTGACCTTCTTCCATTTTCATAGTTTTTTCTAATGTAAGCTTATTCTGCCATAAAAGCACTAAATCTTTACTATTCCTTTTGGATTGCTTAATTAATTTCATAAGCTATTTATCTTGACCTAATATTAATCAACAAATCAAAATTGTATAAACGCTATTAT
>CAKPLV010000270.1 GCA_934167735.1 uncultured Clostridia bacterium
GAAAAAGATATAACACCACATGTATTAAGACATTCATTTGCAACACACCTATTACAAAATGGTGCAGATTTAAAATCAATACAAACAATGTTAGGACATTCAGACATTTTATCAACACAAATATATATGCAATTCCAAGATGAAGGAATAAAAAATATATATAAAAAAGCTCATCCAAGAGCATAAAAAAGAGGTTCATTAATGAACCTTTTTATTTTATATAAATTCCTGTTATTTCAGCAAAATACAAAGTATGATAATCTTTGTTAGGATAATTTAAAGAATCTAATTTTGAATCTATAAAACCTTCTGGAATTAAATTTTGTTTATATAGATTCTTACAAGTAATAATAAAATTAGCTTCATTAAAAGATGGAATACCATTAATATCAATTAAATGTAAACCAGATTTACTAATTTTATCTTCTTCTCTACCTGAAACAGAACCAAAATATCCCAAAGTCTTTTTAAAAGAATTATCAAAAAAGCTTAAAGAGAATTCCTTAGAAGAATCTATAAATTCTTTTGTATATCTTTGTGGCCTTAAAACTATAAATGCAATATTTTTATTCCATAAAACACCTAAACCACCCCATGAAGCAGTCATGGCATTAACTTTATCTTCTTTCTTTGAAGTAACTAACATCCATTCTTTACCTATTTTATTAAATGGATTGATTTCTAAATTATTAATATCTAATTTTTCCATATATACCTCCATGGTAAATATTATATTACTTATGACTGAAAATTACAACATGGATGAATTTTTTATTTTATATAAAACAAGCATATTGCCAAAAAACAAATAATATTGTATACTCAAAAAAGAGGAGAAAAGTAATGAAAAAAGTATTATTTATATCAAGTACAGGAGGACATTTAAACGAATTACTACAATTATCAAAACTATTTGAGAAATATGATTATCACATAATAACAGAAAAAGACAAATCAACAGAACAATTAAAAGAAAAATATGGAGATAAAATTTCATATTTGCCATATGGTACAAGAAAAAAATTATTCAGATATATATTTATATATATGTGGTTATGTATAAAAACAATATATTTCTATATAAAAATAAAACCACAATATATAGTAACAACAGGAACACATACAGCTGGGCCAATGTGTTATTTAGGAAAAATATTTGGAACCAAAATAATATATATAGAAACTTTTGCAAACAGAAATAGAAAAACAGCAACAGGAAAATTAATATATCCTATTGCAGATTTATTTATAGTTCAGTGGGAAGAAATGCTAAAATTATACCCTAAAGCTGTATATGGAGGTGCTATATATTAATGATACTTGTATTATTAGGAACACAAAATAATAGTTTTCATAGACTATTAGAAGAAGTTCAAAAAAATATAGAAAACAAAAAAATAAAAGAAGAAGTAATAGTTCAAAAAGGTTATACCAAATTTGAAAGTCAAGACATGAAAATGTATACAGAAATTCCAATTGATGAATTAAGCAAATTAATAGACCAAGCTGATCTGATAATTACACATGGAGGAGTAGGGTCAATAATATCATCAATAAAAAAAGGAAAAAAAGTAATTGCTGTGCCAAGAC
>CAKPLV010000271.1 GCA_934167735.1 uncultured Clostridia bacterium
GTATATATGAAAACATTGGTAATGACAATGCTATCAATATTGATATATTTATTAATAATGAAATTGACACAAAAGAAAAATAGATATAAGAAAATAAAATTAAATGAAATACCAATAGGATATTTTATTGGAGCAAGTAATATTACTGTACTTTTGATAATTTCTTTATTAGTCAATAATATATAAACATTGATTGGAGGAAAAAATGAAATCTGAAAGAGGAATAACAATAACATCTATAATGATATATGTAATAGCATTTACTTTTGCAGTAATAATAATTGGAAGAATGATTACATTCTTTTATAAGAACATTAAAGATGTTTCTAAAAATACAGATACTGATGGTCAATATACTAAAATTACAAGTTATTTTACAAACGAAATAAACATAGAAAAAAATGAAGTTGAATCATGGGGAAAAGATTACATAATTTTTTCAAAAACCGAAAATCAATATACATTTAAAAATGGACAGCTATTTATGAATAAAATTAAAATTGCAAATAATCTGGAAAAATGTGAATTTTATTATGACGAAGGCAATGAAATGATATATGTAAATATACAAATAAAAGATAAGTATTATAGTTCAACATATACAATTGCAAAATAAAGATAGGAGGAAGATTTATGGATGTTAGAAAACGTCAACCAATAGGAATTGAATTGGTGAAAAAAGGTATTGTTACTGAAAATGATATAGATGCAGCTTTACAAGAGCAAAGAAAGAATCCAAATAAAAAATTGGGTGAAATTTTAAATGAATTAAATGTATGTGATTCTCAAGTTCTTATAGATGCAATAGGAGAAATAGTTGGTGTAAAAGGTATGGTTTTAACACCTGACAAAATAAAAATTGAAGTCCTTGACTATATATCACTTGAAATTGCCAATAAAAACAAAGCAATTCCATTTGATATTGAAAATGGTAGAATAAAAGTATGTTTTGAAGACACAACTAATACTAAAAATATAGATGCTATTAGATTATTAATGTTAAATAAAGGACTTGTTATTGAACCATATATAACATTTGGAAATCTATTAGAAAATGTATTAAAATCTCTTGGTGGAACAGCTACTAAAGATATGGCTAAAATAGGAAGAGATGACAACATTACAGAAATGATAGATTCAATAATAAAAACAGCTATGGAAAAAAGAGCAAGTGATATACATATTGAACCAGAAAAAGATCAAATAAGAGTTAGATATAGAATAGATGGTGAATTATTCACAGCAACAACTATTACAAAAGATAAACAAGCTCAAATAATAGGAAGATTGAAAGCAATTTCAAATATGCATCAAGAAAAACAAGAATCACAAGATGGTAGAATTTTATTATATGAAGATTATAATATTCGTGTTTCATCACAACCAAATGTTTATGGAGAAAAATTTGTATTAAGATTACTAAAAAAGAATTCTAACATAAAAAATATTTTTGAATTAGGATTTCCAGAAACAGAACAACAATTAACTAAAAAAATAAATAAAAGAAATAGTATGACAATTATTGCTGCTCCAACAGGAGAAGGAAAAACTACTACATTATATAGTAT
>CAKPLV010000272.1 GCA_934167735.1 uncultured Clostridia bacterium
TTTTCATTTTCCAAACTTATTATCAATAT
This sequence comes from uncultured Clostridia bacterium, assembly GCA_934167735.1. GTDB lineage: Bacteria > Bacillota > Clostridia > TANB77 > CAG-508 > CAG-269. The sequence goes on from CAKPLV010000272.1 coordinate 30, forward strand.
AATTGTTACTAATAAAATTGATAAACATTTTTCTATAAATTTTACTTGTTTCATGTATTCCCCCTATCCCTTGTTAATCATACATTCTTCCTATATTATAAACTATTTACAATATTCTTGCAAGTTTTTTTTGCAATATTCTGCTTTTTTTCACATTTTTCTACTTATTTAGTATATTTTTACATAAAAAAGACATAAAGAGTTGTCTTTATGTCTTTGGCGTAGGTGAGAGGGTTCGAACCTCCGCGCCGATGACTCGACCTAGCAGTTTAGCAAACTGCCCCCTTCACCACTTGGGTACACCTACATTATATTAATAAAAGTTAGATATTTCATCTAATATATCTAACTTTATATCTGGCGGAGAGGGTGGGATTCGAACCCACGGTAGGCTATAAACCTACGCCAATTTTCAAGACTGGTGCCATAAACCAACTCGACCACCTCTCCATATCATAGACTAACGTCTAGCGACAGTAATTATATTAGCATATTTACTGTCGCTTGTCAATACTTTTTTTATTTTTTATTTAATTAAATCTAGCATTCTTTCAAGATCTTCATTATTGTTGTATTCTATTATAATTTTTCCTTTTCTTTTACCTTGATCTAATTTTACTTTTGTTCCAAAAAATCCTTGGAATTTATCTTCAATGTCGTCATATAAGTATTTATATTTTGGATCTAATTTCTTTTCTTTTTTTGCAACTCTGTTTTTACTTTCAGCTTGTCTAACAGATTCTCCTCTTTCAATCATTCTAACAGCCATTTCATATTGTCTTTTCGGATCTGATACTCCTGCTAAAGCTTTACAATGTCCTTCTGTTAATTTTCCTTGTTTTACAAGTTCTAATACATCTGGAGAAAGATATAATATTCTAACAGTGTTTGATACACTACTTCTACTTTTTCCTATTTTTTTAGATACTTCTTCTTGTGTAAGACCATATTTATCCATTAAATTTCTAATTCCTAAAGCTTTTTCATATGGATTTAAATCTTCTCTTTGAATATTTTCAATTAAAGCAATTTCTTTATTTGTTTGTTCATCATTTTCTCTAATAATAGCAGGAATTTCTTGTAGTCCTGCTAATTTAGCAGCTCTCCATCTCCTCTCTCCTGCTACAATTCCAAAATATCCATCTTCTTTTGATACAACTATTGGTTGTATTACACCATAAATTTTTATTGATTCTGCAAGCTCTTCTAAAGATTCTTGATTGAAATTTTTTCTAGGTTGTCCTCTATTAGGTTCAATTTCTGTTATCTTTAATGTTTTTAAATTTCCATTTTCTTCTTGAGCTACTATATTTTCTTCTTTTTCTTCAACATCTTCAATTGGGTTTACAGCAAACAATGCATCTAACCCTTTTCCTAATCCTGTCTTTTTTGCCATTTTAATCTTCCCCATAATTAAAATTTAGGTTTTTTGGTTCCTATAACCTTATTTTTCATTGTTTTTTAATAGTTCTTTTGCAAATTTTTCGTATGATTTTGCACCTTTTGATCTTGGATCATATATTGATATAGGC
>CAKPLV010000273.1 GCA_934167735.1 uncultured Clostridia bacterium
TTCAATACAGAACTCACTCCTTAGAAGTTGCTTAGTACCTAATCAAAAAAAGTCCAATTTTTTGGGTTCAGTACATTTTGTTACCCGCCTTTTCTTTTTTTATTTTGTTAATTCTAATATTTTTTCCATTATTTCTTCTGTTATTTCATCTAATTCGTCTTTACTTCTATTACTAAAATCTAGTGGTTTTCCATATTTTATGGTTATCTGTTTAAATGGCTTTTCTCCACCACTTATTCCAACTGGTATTACTCTTGCACCAGTTCTTACTGCAAAAAATGCTGCTCCATCTTTTACTTTTTGACCTTTTTCTAGTCCATTTCTTGTTCCTTCTGGAAATAAAGCTATACTTTCTCCATTTTTTAGTGCTGTAAGTGTTGTTTTTAATGCTCCTATATCTTTAGCATCTCTTTTTACATAAATTCCATCAAATACAACTCCTAAAAATGCAAAAAATGGATTTTTTCTAAGTTCTTCTTTTGCTAAAAATCTAACATGTCTTTGTGCTGTTACAACTATTAATGGTGGATCTGCATATGATCTATGATTTCCACAATAAATTAATGGTTCTTTTTTGTCTTTTGGAATATTTTCTGTTCCAATTACTTTTGCTCTATATACAACTACAAAATATGCTCTTATAGCAAATCTCACTATTGCTCTTGCTATCTTTTTAAAAAATTCTTTTACTTTTTTCATTATTTTAATTCCTCTTCTTTTCCTGGTACATATATATTTTTTGCAACAACTGTTAATGATATAACATTCATTGCCGTTAAGTTTTCAATTTCTCTTCTTGCTTTATATTTAAATTCTTTTAGTATTTCTTGAACATTATATCCATATAAAACAGATATTTCCATATATATTGTTGGTCCTGCTTCTGAACTTGATACTCTTGTTCTTATAACTTTATGGATTGTTGGCATTTTATCTGCCAAATATTCCATTATTTGTCTAAATACTGTATCAGATATTGTAAATTTTCCCATATAGCTAAATGTTGGTCTTATTATTGTTTTTTCTGATATGTATGGTTTTTGTCCCATTCCTTTTGATTTAAATATTTGAAGTGGGTCAAGTAAATATCCTGAAAAATCTTTTTTTAGTTCAAATGTTGGAACTGGTATTACATGTTTTCCTTCTGTAACTCTAATGTGTCTTGCTGTTTGCATTTCTTCTTCAGTTGCTACATCTTGTATGTATATTGTTTCTATTATTTGTGGTAAACCTAAATTAGCTGCTATCTTTTGAACCATTCCATCTGATGTTCCTAAAATTAAAATTTTTGTTGGTTTATATTTTCTTAATGCTTTATCTATAACCTTTTTTTCATTATCTTCTAAAAATAATGCGTGTTTTACTGTTTCTATTTTTGTTGGTGCTTTTTTTGCTGATTCTCCAGCTATTATTTCATTGTCTTTTATTAATAATCCATCATCAATTATAAAATTAATATCTTTTTCACTTGCGACCATTTGTGCTCTATAACTTTTGCCTGTTCCTGATGGTCCAACAAAAGCATATACTTTTATTTTATCGAATGCCATTATC
>CAKPLV010000274.1 GCA_934167735.1 uncultured Clostridia bacterium
ACGAAGACGAAAAAAGATCAGATGTATATGCAGAAAATGAAACAACATTTCCAACAAATATAATATTTCCAAAAGAAAATAGGAAAGCAGAAGCAAATCTAAATTCTAAAAATACAAATGATCCTAACTATAGTGTAAGTGTAGATGAATCAGATATAGCACCAGTAGATTTGTTTGATTACCAAATAATTGATAATGGTGAAATAGGAGCATTAACATTGAGTAGTTTACCAACTAAAACAGTTGCAATAACAAACATAAAAGATCAGTATTGTAATTCAGGTGGATATAATTCCAAAAGTCATTCGATGGATTTGGAAAACACTAATTATGAAATTATATATCAAAACAAAAAAATTGATGATACATTGATAATACCATATAAGGTTGATGGAAAATATATTCCTGATGGTATTGAAGGAGAATATTATAAAGTAATAGCAGTTAATTTATATGCATGTGGAGCGGTTGAAGACAATGGAAGAATAAGTTCTGGACATGGTATGCCGAAAGTGAGAAAGATTATATATCCTGATACTGTCGAGATTATATATGGAGATGCCTCAAGTGTTGGTAAAGAAGGAATAAATAATATATTAGAAGAAGTAATATTATCAAAAAAATTAAAATCTATAGGTGGTGAAGCTTTTAAGAAATGTAAAGCATTAAAAAATATTGTAATACCAGATAGTGTAGAAGATATTGCACATGATGCTTTTGATTCGGAATTTTTTGATAGCTTTCCAGATGGAGATATATATTTAGGAAAAATATATTATAAATATAAAGGAGAAATGCCATCGGAAACAATTATTCAAATAAAGGAAGGAACAAAAACAATAAGTAAATATGCTTTTGATAGATGTAGTGGTTTAACAAAGGTAACGATACCTGATTCTGTTAAAAATATAGAATATGCTGCTTTTTATGGATGTATTAATTTAACTAATGTAATAATACCTGATAGTGTTGAAGTTGTGGGTGAATTAGCTTTTCACAATACTCCTTTTTATGATAATTTACCAGATGGAGATATATATTTAGGAAAAATATATTATAGATATAAAGGAGAAATGCCATCGGAAACAATTATTCAAATAAAGGAAGGAACAAAAACAATAAGTGAATGTGCTTTTGATAGATGTAGTGGTTTAACAAAGGTAACGATACCTGATTCTGTTAAAAATATAGAATATTCTGCTTTTTTTAGATGTAGTGGATTGACAGAAATAACGATAGGAAAAGGAATTTCACACATAGGAGGGGCAGTCTTTTATGGGTGCAATAATTTAACAACCGTAAATTATAGAGGAACAAAAGAAATGTGGGATAATATATCAATAAATACAGATAATGAATTATTAACGAATGCTACAATAAATTATAATTATACTGGAGAATAGATAATAAAGAAACTCATAATATATGAAAATATATTTATGAGTTTTTTGACTTTGTAACAAAAAAGACACATAAATGTAATAAAACTCTAAAACCCTTGGCACTGTATATATATATATATATATATATATCGGGATTTTTAAAGATTGAA
>CAKPLV010000275.1 GCA_934167735.1 uncultured Clostridia bacterium
TCTTTATCAAATCCAAAAAATCTTGTAAATTTATTTGTTCCACCTAATTGCTCTAATGCACGTCTTATTTCTGGTTGGAATATTATTATTATTAATATTACTCCCCAATCCATAATTGTTGATAATAAATAATTTAATATATACAAATTTAATACTTTACTTAATGCTGTAGCAACTATTAAAAAAACTATACCTTTTACGAGTTGCCATGCTCTTGAATCTTTTACTATTCTTAAAAATTCATATGCAAGAAATACTACTATTACAACATCTAGTACAAGTGATACTAATTTTATTGGATATTCTTGCCATAGTCTTATATATGATAATATATTTTGATCATAGAAATTATTCCACATGTTTATCAAATTGTTCATATATTCATCTCCCTTATTTTACATTTGCAATGAGATAATATATAAATGTTGAACAAGTTGCTAGTACCATTATTACTAATAAAAATCCTGCCATTATTTTTGTTAATATTTCTCTTTTATCTTTTTTGTTTTTGCTTATTTCTTTTTCTTCTTTTTTCATCTTCTTATTCCTTCCTTCAGCAATTTCATATTCTATTATAACACATTTCTGACTTTTTGCAATATTATTCTTAATGGTTTATTTTACATAATTTCAATTATAACAGGATTTTTTTCAACACTTTCCTCTTTAATTTTATATATTTCTAATATTTTTTGTTCTGCATTTCTTAATTTTTCTTCATCATTTGCACAAATATATGCAAGGAAATCTCGTTCTTCTACTTTATCTCCAACCTTTTTATTTAAGATTATTCCAACTGTTTTATCTATTTCATCATCTTTTTCGATTCTACCAGCACCTAAATAACATGATAGTTTTCCAATCTCTTCTGCATTAATCTCATGAACATATCCTGTTTTTTCTGTTACAACAGCTGTTATATATTTTGATTTTTCAAATTTTGTTGTATCATCTAGATAACTAATGTCTCCATTTTGATTTTGTACCATTTCTTTGAATTTTTCAAATGCTTTACCATTTTGGATATTTTCTAGTATTTTTTGTTTATTTTCTTCTATGTTGTCACCTTTTCCTGCTAACATTAACATGTAACTACCAAGTTCTAATACAACTTCTTTTACATCTTCAGGCATATCACCTTTCAAGAAGTTTATTGCTTCTATTACTTCTAATGTATTTCCAACTGCATATCCAAGTGGTTCTTCCATTGATGTTAAAACACATTTTGTTTCTCTATTAGCCAATTTTCCTATTTTTATAATCTCTTCTGCAAGTTTTTCTGCATCTTCTTTATTTTTCATAAATGCACCATTTCCAACTGTAACATCTAATACTATTTTATTTGCTCCACTTGCTATTTTTTTACTCATTATACTTGATGCAATTAATGGTATATTTTCAACACATGCAATTGTATCTCTTAATCCATATATTTTTTTATCTGCTGGTGCAAGATTCATTGTTTGACCAATCATACTTATACCAACTTTTTCAACATTATTAATAAATTCTTCTGTTTCTATATTTGTTCTGTATCCTGGAATA
>CAKPLV010000276.1 GCA_934167735.1 uncultured Clostridia bacterium
TCCTATATGTGCAAATAATAACATTGCAATTCCTAAAGGATCTATATGATCAAATGGGTTTAAACTAAGTCTTCCTTGTTTTAATGGTGTATCATCTCCAAGCTTATATGCTGCAAATGCATGTCCAAATTCATGAACTGTTATTGCTAGTAATACTGCTGGAACAGATAGAATTAATCCAAATAATCTGTCTGTTCCGTAACTAGCTAATGAAAATAAAACAAGTACTCCTATTATTATATATAAAGTTTTTTTATCTATATTATATCCAAACATAAAACTTCTCCTTGTTTAATTTAATGAGTTTATTGAACTAATTTATTGTATACTTCTTCTATTATTTCATATCTCAATTTAATTATTGCTTTATAAAAGTTCTTTCTACTTTCTGACATATGTGGAATTTCATCTATAAATCCATCTATATCTTGTATATTTATTTTTCCGAACATTCTACATATTGCCTTATTGCATTCTTCATTTTTTCTACTTTTTATATAAGTTGTATAATTAATCTTTTTTCCGTTTTCTTTTATACAAGAATAACAGTTTATTGCTAAATTTTTAAGTTCAACTTCATTAAATTTTTCTATTTCTGTATCTTCTAGCATAGGATTTAAACATGAACCACAATCATATATTGGTGCAAATTCTATTTTATTACTTTTTGAATTTACTAAAAATCCCCAATTACCATTGTGTCTATCTGTATTTCCTATTAAACTATCAATTATAAACATGTCCCAGAATTTATCTTTTGTATCTTCTGGTATCATCATTTTTGTTTCTTCTATAACTTCCAAAATATCTGCTAATTCAGTTTCAATCTTTTTGTCTAGATTTGTACTTAATGCTAAATTTTCAAATTCGTATAACACATGATTTTCATCAGTAAAATCTTCACATGCACATACAATTTTTTCTTTTTCATTATATGTATATGTTCCTAAAATTGTATTTTGTGTTTCAAATCCAACTATTTTGAATATGTTACTTCCTACATACTCTGAGAATGCATTATTTATATATGATATATTTTTATTTTTTTCTCTTATAGGGTCAGGAAACTTTACTAAATATTTTTTTCCGTTATATACTAGTGTTTTCTTTTTTTCTGAACCTCTATAATTATTTAATTCTTCTATACATTCTGTAAAATCTACCATTAATATTTCCTCCATTTTATTAAGCATTATTAGATAGAGGTTTCATTGTTGGGAATAGTAATACATCTCTTATTGATGCTGAATCTGTTAATAACATAACTAATCTATCAATTCCTATTCCTATTCCTCCTGTAGGTGCCATTCCGTATTCAAGTGCATTTATATAATCTTCATCCATCATTCCTGCTTCATCATCACCATTTTCTCTTGCTGCAATTTCTTCTTTGAATCTTTCATATTGGTCAATAGGATCATTTAATTCTGAGAATGCATTTCCATATTCTCTACCATCTATGAATATTTCAAATCTTTCTGTTAATCTTGGATCTTTTGGTAATTTTTTAGCTAA
>CAKPLV010000277.1 GCA_934167735.1 uncultured Clostridia bacterium
ATCAAATAGAGTGAAAGTAATTACCTCACTCATATTCAAATCAAAAAAATATAGTATCATATCTATGACTAAAACAATCAAAGTCAAAATAACAGCAAATTTTTTATTTCTCTTTTTTATATAAGTATCATTTCTTTTGTTTTTATTTTCAATTGGCGAAAACAAAAATATTGAAATTACTGAGAAAAGCAGTATAATAATATTTGAGATAATCCTTTTTTCAAATATTTCCGAAAATAAAATTGTTGACAAATAACAACTTATATATGTAAGATTGCATTTCAGGGGAGTTGCCGCATGATAACCACCTGTAAAACTTCTTAGAATTGAGAAAATCAATGAAAATACTAAAGTTTCCAAAAGCTTTCCAAATATTAATCCAATTATAAAAATTGAACCAAAACCAATTAATGTTGATAACAAAACTACGGTTCCATATTCTACTTTTTCAATTTTGTCACTATTGCATATTCCATTTTTTCTCATAATTATGCCAACATACTTACTTATAGTTAAAAGCATTATTTTTCCTCCTCTCAATAACAATTGTATCACTTTGCTAAGAAATGTCAATACTTTTGCCCTGAAATACCAGTTTTTGCCCTGAAATACCAGTATTGAATAAAATATGAACAAAAAGCAGTACTACATATGCTTGCAGTACTGCTTTTTTTCTAATCAGGTATCAAAATATTTGCGATCATCTTTTTATTTTCTTCAAAAAAATCTATCGTTCCACCATATTTTTTAATTGTTGAATTTACTGATCTTAAACCTATTCCATGATTTTCTTTATCTGATTTATTTGTTAAAAATTTCGGATTTGATTTTAAAACAGATTCATCTATATCATTTTCCACTGTTATATTCAAAAAATTTGATATTTTCGATACATACAAATATACATTGTTGCAAGAAGAATCTCTTTGCACACAATATTCAATTGCATTATCAAGTAAATTAGCTATCACATTTGTTAAGTCGATAATTTTATCATCACTTATTTTTGATGTAATTTGTACTTGAATATTAATATTATTGTTTTTGGCCTTTTGAATTTCAGAATTTAAAAGAGCATTCAATATATCTGATTCTGTTTTTACATATATGCCTGAGGAATCTATTTTATTTTTGCAGATGTCATTCATATATCTTACAGCTTCTTCATTATTATTGTTTTTTATAAGTTCAGATACAACTAAAAAATAATTTTTTAAATCATGTTTCATTTCTGATAGTTGTTCATAGTTCAACATCATTCTTTCAATATCTTTTTTCTGAGCCTCAATCTGTGCTTCAAGAACTTTGTTATTAATCTTTTCACTATTTTTTCTATTTATATCTTCGATAAGAAGTAATATAACCACTCCTGAAAACGTTATAAAAAGCGTCATAACAAAATGAATTAATTTAGAATACTCAGGGTGAAACATTACATAATCAAACGAAGAAGAAAATAATACTATAGATGCAATAGTAAAAACAAACAATATAAATTCAGACT